>CAJOOB010000143.1 GCA_905236025.1 uncultured Lachnospiraceae bacterium | reverse complement strand
GCACTTTCCGTGATTTCAAGCTTTAATCTGCTTGGATCAATGCCATACGTGCTTACAAGATTTTTAAAGTATTGTTCCACATCATTACTGTAAAAATCTTTCATGCTTAAATTTACGGATATCACAACATCCGTTATACCGCGTTTTTTCCATTCCGCCAAATTTGCGCAGGCAGTACGCCACACATACCTGTCCAAAATGGTTATCTGGCCATCGCGCTCAAAAAGAGGCACAAATTCTGAAGGTTTTACAAGTCCTTCGTTTGGTCTTTCCCAGCGTACCAAAGCTTCCGCACCAATTATTTCTCCGGTTGCGTAATCAATCTGAGGCTGGTAGTACACCTTAAACTGATTAAATTCAATTGCCTCGTTGATTGAGTCTTTAAGGTCTTTTTCTCTGAGGAGGCGGAGCTTTAAGTTCTCATCGAAGTTTACAATTGCCTTTTCGCTTCCCTTTATCTCAGAAATTGACATTGCCGCACGGTCGCACATAATGTCAATCTGCAGATTTCTTTCGGTAATATCATAAATACCAAAATAGTTCATGGCCGTACAGGATACATCACCAACATGTACCGTAATCTGGTGCATATGTAATAATTCATCGGTCACATCAACCGACTTTGGTATGAGTATTGCAAATTTATCATTTACCACACGGCCGTAAACCGAGCGTTCATCACGACTTGCAGCTTTTTTTAAAGTATCGCAAACCACCTTTAAAATCTTATCTCCGGCTTCTTTTCCAAAATTGTCGTTGATAAGCTTGAATTTATTTATATTTGTACATATAAGTTGAAATTCAGTTTCAGGATTTTCGTCTATCATCTTTCTTGCAACTTCACAGAAATATTGCTTATTGTAAAGTCCTGTCGCAAGATCATGAATGGCAAGATATTCCCTTTCTTTCGCTCTTGTAACAATTTCCGTATCATCATTCAACACAAAAACCATGCAGAGTAACTGTTTCTTTTCATCTGAGATACGTCTGAATCTGCATCTTAAAATCTTGGATTTTCCCTTGTCTTTGTATTCAAAATTCTTATCAAAATCATTTTCAAATTCATCAATGTTTGCAACCTGAATAAGCTTATTAAACATAACGTAATCCGTTACATTGTCAACAAGCGGGAAAAGCTCTTTTCCTTCATGGTTACTAAAGACATACTGCCCTTCACGGTCAAAGATAATTACCGCTTCGTCAAGCTGGCCGATTGATTCATTTATGATTAGCATCATATACCAGTGCGATGCAAAAATTACATTGATATAATAAAATACGATTGTAACCAGAGAATAAACAAAAATCAAATAATCAACTTTTGTTTCCGCAACAGCGCGCACAATAAGTGACAGAAAAACCAGACAGTCAAATATAAGAGAGATTATATAACTCGCTTTATATAATTTTGACATACCGAGTATCTTGTATATAAGTGACACAATTGCGGCAATAACAAATATACAACAGCATATAAAATGAATAATTATATACGGAGACGGAATTGTCCTTACGTAACGCACTCCATCCTCCATATAAGATTCAAAATTTATTACATCAAAGAACACGCTGCTTACAAATAAAAGCACAGAATCAGTGATTGCTAACGCCAACGTTCCGCCCTTGATGTATATGCTCTTTTTTTCGTACTTTCCCCTGTAATCAAATGAAACTTCAAAAACATAATACGACAACCAGGTAAAACAAATTTGTTGCAGCGCCATAAAAAACGTTGAAAGTACCTCATTCTCAACGTTAATGGCCATGCAATGCACAAAAGTCAAGAAGATTGCAGTGATGAGCATCTTCTCAACCGTTTTCAATATATGGTTTTCCTTATTTCTGTGTGCAACAACAAGCGTTACCGTTAGCGCCAGAAGCACAAACAAACACAGTATCGTAAATATCTCTTTGCTCATATTCCCTATCTTTTAATAATCACCTTATGATACGTCTTTTTACCCTTCTTTATCTTTGCGCCGCTTTCAAGCTTTTCAGCAGGTATCACTGCTTCAGGAGTATCAACTTTTTCTCCGTCAATCGCAACTCCACCCTGTGTAATAAGACGTCTTGCTTCATTACGACTTGTAACAAGTCCGCATTCAATCATCAAATCAATGATGTTAATGCCTCCGTCGTTAAGTTTAGAAGGATCAAGTTCTGTTGTTGGCATATTTGAATCATCATCACCGCCGGCAAAAAGAGCAAGCGATGCAGCCTTTGCCTGATCTGCTTTTTCTTTTCCATGTACAAGTGTAGTGAGTTCGTATGCCAATATATCTTTAGCATCATTCAACTTAGCACCTTCCCACGAATCCATTTCGTTAATCTGCTCAACAGGAAGGAATGTAAGCATTCTGATACACTTAAGAACATCTTTATCTCCGACGTTTCTCCAGTACTGGTAAAACTCAAACGGAGTTGTTTTGTTTTCATCAAGCCATACAGCACCATTTGCGGTCTTACCCATCTTCTTGCCTTCTGAGTTAAGGAGGAGGGTGATTGTCATTGCGTAAGCATCTTTTCCAAGCTTCTTACGAATAAGTTCAGTACCGCCAAGCATGTTCGACCACTGATCGTCTCCGCCAAACTGCATATTTACGCCGTATTCTTTATATAAATGATAAAAATCAAAGGACTGCATAATCATGTAGTTAAATTCAAGGAATGAAAGTCCTTTTTCCATTCTCTGCTTGTAGCACTCTGCTCTTAACATGTTATTAACAGAGAAATGAGGTCCAATCTCACGAAGCACGTCAATATAGTTTAGATTAAGGAGCCAGTCAGCGTTATTAACTACAATTGCCTTACCATCCGATAAATCAATAAATCTACCGATTTGCTTCAAGAAACAATCACAGTTATGTCTGATGGTCTCAGGACTCATCATTGAACGCATGTCGGTTCTTCCCGATGGATCGCCGATATATCCGGTACCGCCGCCAAGTAATACTACAGGCTTGTTACCTGCCATCTGTAATCTTTTCATTAAACAAAGAGCCATAAAATGGCCAACATGAAGAGAGTCCGCAGTCGGGTCAAATCCGATATAGAAAGTCGCTTTTCCTCCGTTTACAAGTTCACGAATTTCTTTTTCGTCTGTAACCTGCGCAATAAGTCCACGCGCAATCAGCTCTTCATAAATCTGCATCAATTTTTCCTCCGATTTTAAATTTTAATTAACCTTTTTTAATTATACTCATAAATTTAATATCTTTCAAGAACGAGTGTAGCATCTTACAAATCCCTTATGCGTGATCCGGATAAGACATTATATCAAGGATTTCTTCAGCCTTTTTAACTTCTTCGGGCTTCGGAATATGGTACCCTTCAAGCGGATACTTAATCCCAAGGTTCTGCCACTTGATAAGGCCGAAGGTGTGGTAAGGTAAAACCTCCACCCTTCTTACCGCCTCGCCAAGGCTTTTTATGTATTCATCCGTCTTTTTAAGACCTTCTTCATTATCCGTAAGACCTGGAACCAACACCCTTCTTACCCAGAGTTTCTTTCCGTTTTTTGAAAGATACCTCCCGAAATCAAGTATATTTTCGTTCGGATAGCCACACAGTTCCTTATGTTTTTGCGAATCAATCTCTTTAATGTCCAAAAGCACAAGATCCGTTAAAGACATTAACAAATCAAGTTTTTTTAAATCAAGGTCTTCTGTGTTAAAAGGCTCGCCCGCAGTATCAACGCAGGTATGAACGCCTTCTTTTTTTGCCTGCGCAAAAAGGCCAATCAAAAAGTCAATCTGCAAAAGCGGTTCACCACCGCTTACCGTAATTCCACCGTTGTCTCTCCAATAATTCTTATAACTTCTTAATCTTTGCCAAACGTTTCTTGCGGTCTTTTCTTCGCCGCCGCTAAAGCTCCATGTTTCAGGATTATGGCAATACTTGCAACGCATTTTACAACCCTGTAAAAACAAAGCGTATCTTACTCCCGGGCCGTCAACAAGAGCACATGATTCATAACTGTGGATGTAACCCACGGCATCTAAATATTCATCAGGAACATTAATTCCCACAACTTCCATATATACCTCCTATGCGGTGCAAACAAGTGATTTCCCTATTAAACAAACAAGCCATGGTCACGCTTTTTGTTAGCAGTTGAATAATAAGCTTTTATTGTTCAACATTTGACCATGGCTGTTAATTACTGTATTATGCTTTATTTACAATAAATCTTATAAATACTCGTGGCATGTTCTTGAAATAACATCAAGCTGCTGTTCCTTAGTAAGATCAATGAACTTAACAGCGTAACCGGATACACGAATTGTAAAGTTAGCATACTCTTCTTTCTCAGGATGTTCCATAGCATCGATAAGTTTTTCCTTACCAAACACATTAACATTAAGGTGATGTGCACCCTGATCAAAGTATCCGTCAAGAACCTGAACAAGATTCTTAACTCTTTCATCATCACTGTGTCCCAAAGCATCCGGGTTGATTGTCTGAGTATTTGAAATACCGTCAAGAGCCCAGTGATATGGAAGTTTAGCAACAGAATTAAGCGATGCAAGAAGACCGTTTTGTTCTGCACCGTAGCTTGGGTTAGCGCCAGGTGATAAAGGTGCGCCTGCAGGACGTCCGTTTGGAAGGGCTGCTGTTGCCTTACCGTAAACTACATTAGATGTAATTGTTAGGATTGATGTTGTCGGCTCAGAATCACGGTATGTATTACACATCTTAATCTTTTCAAGGAAAGTCTTAAGAAGCCATACTGCAATATCATCAGCTCTGTCATCATCATTTCCGTACTTAGGGAAATCTCCCTCAGTTTCGAAATCAACTACCAATCCGTCTTCGTCTCTGATTGTCTTAACCTTTGCATACTTGATTGCGCTTAATGAATCTACAACATGTGAGAAGCCTGCAATACCTGTTGCAAACGTTCTTCTTACGTTAGTATCTATAAGAGCCATTTCAGCTGCTTCATAGAAATATTTATCATGCATATAGTGGATGAGGTTAAGAGTATTTACATACGTCTTTGCCAACCATTCCATCATTGCGTCATACTTAGCAATTACTTCATCATAATCAAGATATTCAGATGTGATTGGTGTATAAGCCGGACCACACTGCTGACGTGTCTTTGTATCTATACCGCCGTTGATTGCGTAAAGGAGACACTTGGCAAGGTTTGCTCTTGCGCCGAAGAACTGCATTTCCTTTCCTGTCTGTGTTGCGGATACACAACAGCAGATTGAGTAATCATCGCCCCATACAGGTCTCATTACACAGTCATTTTCGTACTGAACAGAAGATGTTGTGATTGAAATCTTAGAAGCATACTTCTTGAAGTTCTGTGGAAGTCTTGATGAATATAAAATTGTAAGGTTTGGTTCCGGTGAAGGTCCCATGTTTTCAAGTGTATGTAAGAATCTGTAATCATTCTTCGTAACCATTGAACGACCGTCCATACCAACACCTGCAACTTCCAAAGTAGCCCATACAGGGTCACCTGAGAAGAGTTCGTTGTATGAAGGGATTCTTGCGAATTTAACCATTCTGAACTTCATAACCATATGGTCAACAAGTTCCTGTGCTTCGCTTTCTGTAAGTGTACCGTTTTCAAGATCTCTTTGAATATAGATATCAAGGAAAGTAGATACACGGCCAACTGACATTGCAGCACCGTTCTGAGTCTTAATAGCCGCAAGGTATCCAAAGTATAACCACTGGAAAGCTTCCCTGGCATTCTTTGCAGGACGTGAAATATCAAATCCGTAAATGGCAGCCATTTTCTTCATGTCATTAAGAGCCTTAATCTGAAGAGCAAGTTCCTCACGAAGTCTGATAACGGAATCAGTCATGACACCGTCACCGCCTGTGATCTTCTTATCTACCTGCTTGCACTCAATAAGGTGATCAATACCGTAAAGAGCAACTCTTCTGTAATCGCCAACGATACGACCTCTGCCGTATGTATCAGGAAGACCTGTAATGACATGAGTATGTCTTACAAGTTTCATCTGCTCTGTATAAGCCGAAAAAACTCCGTCATTGTGTGTTCTTGAATATTCTGTAAAGATTCTATGTAATTCAGGTGATGGCTCATAACCATATGTCTTACATGCTTCTTCAGCCATACGAATACCACCGTAAGGCATGAAGGCTCTCTTAAGAGGCTTGTCTGTCTGTAAGCCCACAACCTTTTCAAGGTCTTTAAGGTTTTCATCAATATATCCCGCAGGATGAGAAGTAAGGCTTGAAACAACGTCTGTATCCATATCCAAAACGCCGCCCTTTGCTCTTTCTTCCTTCTGAAGTTCCTGTAACTTGCCCCAGAGTTTTTCTGTTGCTTCTGTAGGACCTGCAAGGAAAGATTCATCACCGTCATATGGTGTGTAGTTTTTCTGAATGAAGTCTCGTACATTGATTTCCTGTTTCCAGAGACGCCCTTCAAATCCGTTCCATTCTTCAAAATTTGTCATTTTGATTCCTCCGTAAATGGTAAATGTGAATAGTTATATTTCTTAATCCGTTGTAATTATAAGCACCTTTCTAATTTTTGACAACAGCATAATTATTAAATTTTAGACAATTTTTTCACGTTTTTTGTATCATCGTATACAATTATACAAGCAAAAGAAGGAGCATTAAATGCTCCTTCCAAGTATT
>CAJOOB010000142.1 GCA_905236025.1 uncultured Lachnospiraceae bacterium | reverse complement strand
CGGCGTTTTGTGTCAGGCTCGTTCAGATTATGCAAATCCTGCAGGCGGCGCTTTAAGAGATAAATACATTAAGAACTTTACAGATCTTATTGATTTTGCAATCAGCACGGATTTTGAAAACAATGAATGGGCTGCTTTAAGACGTGATATGGGCCACGAGGCACCGTTTGGTCTTCACTACCTTGGTGTCGGTAACGAAAACTGGGGCTCCGAATTTATGGCTAACTTTGAGATTTTCTACAAAGAAATCACGGATTACGTTAAGAAAAACTACCCTGATCACGAATTAAACATTCTTTCAACAGCAGGCGCTCAGGCAGATGATATTGCTTACAAGAAAGGCTGGGAATTCCTTGCAGGATACAAGAAAGGTAACGAAACCATTGCCTTCTCTGACGGAGTTACAAGCAAGGAAGAAGAAATAACCTGGTATAAGAATCAGCCTGATTATATGGAAACAATTGTTGATGAACATTACTACCGTTCAAACAATTATCTTCTTAATAACGCAGACAGATATAATTATTACAAGCGTGCATACAAAGAAAACGGTGTACTCGATAATAATAAGACTTCAAAGGTATTCGTGGGTGAATACGCATCAACAGATAAGAACACAGAATACGGTGCAGTTGCTGAAGCAGCCTGCATGACTGGTTTTGAAAGAAACTCGGATGTTGTAAGACTTGGCGCATACGCTCCTTTATTTAACAAGGTCCTTAATGATGCACAGTACAGATGGACTCCTGACCTTATCTGGTTTGATAATGAATCGGTTTGGAGAACTCCTTCATATTACATCCAGAAGCTCTTTGCAAATAACCTTGGTACATCTTTGGTTAATACAAACTTTAAGACATATGATAACGGTAAGGAAATTGATTTAATCCCAAGAGGCGGTATTTTACTCGGCTGTGAAAACAGCAACGTTACATTTACTCACCTTTGTGTAACCGACAATACGGGAAAAGTTTTGGTTGATTCAGACCTCACCTCATTACCTGAAGGTTTTGAAATAATAAAAGATTATGATGATCTTGGCGAAGTTAAATTCACTGACAAAGGTATGGTTGTTACTGCCCTTACAAATTCTGCGATTACCGGTATTTATACAATCAATAAGGCGTGGACAAATTACAAAGTATCAGTGAAGGCAATCAAATCAACAGGTGACGGCGCTTCATATGTAGGCGTTGGCCTTACTTCAATTAACAAGGCAAACAAAAACGTTACCGAATACATGATTGGTAAGAACGGCAATTTAGTCGGAGCACGTGTATTCAAAAACGGTATTGAAGGATATAAGCTTGGCGACTTTGCAGCAAGCGACTGTGCGGGTAACTTACGTGACTGCATTAAGAATCCTGTTGCAGATGGTGCAAAGATTAACGCATGCGTTGATTTTGGCTGTACAAGCCCTTCAAGCCTTGTATTAACAAGTGATGTAAACGGATACGCAACAGAAACTCTTGATTACAAATTAGAGGCATACAACGATATAATCTTTAATTCAGTAACAAGAGACGATTCAAAGCTTTACATTAAGCTTGTAAATACAGACAATTACAAGAAATCCGTATTACTTAACATTAATGATGCAAATGTAAAAAAAGAAGCCGTACTTAATATGTTTAACACTACCGCAGAACATGTACACACAGGCAATGTAAATACCAAGCAGGAAGAAATTGTTACATTAAAAGAAGAAAATATTTCCTTCCACGATAACAAAGCTGTTATTACTCTTCCGGCTAATTCGGTTGCATGCATCAATGTATGTGTTGAATAATTTTTAAATCAATAAAACCGCCGTATCATTTGATAAGATACGGCGGTTTGTTATGCATAAAATAATATCTGAATTATAACTATTCTTTATGAACGTGATTAAATATGTGATCTTCACAGTATTCATAATTTCCGTTACACTTTGAACAGAATCTGAAAACATGATTTCCGTCTTTTTCGGTAACTCCGCAGATTGCACATTTATGCTTTGTTATATTTGAATTAACGGCTTCGGCTCTATTGACCGTTCTTCTGTATTCCATTCTCCTTTTTATCTGTCTCGGATTATTTCTGAATCCCTTAAGGAAATACCATAATAATACAAAATTCAGAAGCGGCAAAAGCATCAGAATAATGTTTCCGCAAACATACATATTTGCGGCTGTAGCACCGTCTGCTGACGATAACGAATAGTACTGTATAAATACCCGCGTCAGTGTGCTCTTATACGAAAATACCTCTAAAGCATCAATTGCAATCAAAACCAGATCAACAACTGCAAGCCACTTTACTTTCATTGGGATAATAAAGAAAAACATAACTTCCATATCCGGAAAACATAAAGCAAATGCCAAAAACGACGTAAGATTAATGTAATAAGTTGATGCATTAAGTGCACCGTTTTTTGAAATAATCATTGCAAGTTCAGGGTCAACAGCATACATGATAAAGTATGTTATAACCGCGCCAACCGCAGTAAATAAAATTCCGGAAAACATATAAAGGTTATATCTGAATGTTCCCCATGCTGACTCTAAAGATTTTCCGATAAAGTAATAAAACAAAAACATAAATATTGTAAAAAGCCCAAGATCCTGAGGTGATGTAAGTATCCATGTAAATATTCTCCATACCTGACCTTTTGCAATATAATACGGGTTTAATGTAAGGTATGCATATACCTGTGGAGCCACAACGCTAAGCACATAGCCCACCGCATATCCGATAAGTATATAAATTATAAGGTTTTTAACGGCATATTTTCCAAGTTTTTTCTCTAACTTTGTAACTAAATCCATACTTTTCTCCTGTTAATGCATCATATAACTAAATGATAAATTATAAACTGTCTGATTTATCAAAATTAACTAGATTATAAAATCTGTAATATCTTTTGTCAAACCAAAGAACAAAATTACACACAATCTTCACTTTTTATCTCACCAAAACTCAACCCTATTGAATTTTTTGGGGTATTATTATATAATTCACTCTGATATGCCTTAAACAACATTTTATAAGAAGATAATAATATTTAGGGCTACAAATCAAATAATCAGTGAGTGTTGTAAAATGTATAAATTAGGAATTGATATTGGCTCTACTACAGTTAAAATTGCCATATTAGACAATAATAATAAATGTGTTTTTTCAGATTATCGCAGACACTTTGCAGATATTCAGAATACACTTGCAAATATTTTAGACGATGCAAAAAAAGAGATCGGTGAATGCTCTCTTTCGCCTGTAATTACCGGTTCGGGCGGTTTATCTCTTGCAAAAGAAATGAAAGTACCTTTCTTACAGGAAGTTGTTGCGGTTTCCGCAGCACTTGATGATTACGCTCCACAAACAGACGTGGCAATCGAACTCGGTGGTGAAGACGCTAAAATCATCTACTTTACAAACGGCGTTGAACAGCGTATGAATGGTATATGTGCCGGTGGTACGGGGTCATTCATTGACCAGATGGCATCATTAATTCAAACGGATGCTTCGGGTCTTAACGAGTATGCAAAAAATTATAAGGCAATTTATCCAATTGCCGCAAGATGTGGCGTTTTTGCTAAGACTGATATTCAGCCGTTGATAAATGAAGGTGCAACAAAAGAAGACTTGTCGGCTTCAATTTTGCAGGCCGTTGTTAACCAGACAATTTCAGGTCTTGCCTGTGGTAAGCCAATCCGCGGTAACGTTGCGTTCCTTGGCGGACCGTTGCATTTCATGTCAGAGCTTCGTGCCGCATTTGTACGTACCCTTAATCTTTCTGAAGAACAGATTATTGCACCGGCTAATTCCCACCTTTTTGCCGCAACAGGTTCTGCTCTTAATTATGATGATAAAATCAGTTTTGATATTAATAACCTTATTGAACAGCTTAGAAACGGTATCAAATTAAACTTTGAAATCAAACGTTTAGATCCGCTTTTTAAAGACGAAACCGAATATGAAGAATTCCTTAAGCGACATGATGCGCATACGGTAAAAAAGGCAAATCTTAAAGACTGCCACGGTAATCTCTATCTTGGTATTGATGCGGGTTCAACCACAACAAAGGTTGCACTTGTTGATGATAGCGGTAATCTGGTTTACTCTTTTTATGATAATAATAACGGAAGCCCTCTTGCTACTTCCATAAGGGCAATTGAAGAAATATATAATGAAATCCCACAGGATGCCAAAATTGTTTATTCATGTTCCACCGGATACGGTGAAGCATTACTTAAGTCTGCCTTAATGCTTGATGAAGGAGAAGTTGAAACAGTATCACATTACTACGCAGCTGCCTTCTTTGAGCCGGATGTTGATTGTATCCTTGATATCGGCGGACAGGATATGAAATGTATCAAAATTAAGAATAATACCGTTGATAACGTCATGCTTAACGAAGCATGTTCTTCGGGTTGCGGTTCTTTCATTGAGACATTTGCAAAATCACTTGGTTATTCCGTAAAAGATTTTGCAAAGGCTGCTCTTTTTGCACAAAACCCAATCGACCTCGGTACAAGATGTACAGTCTTTATGAATTCAAACGTAAAACAGGCGCAAAAAGAAGGTGCAACTGTCAATGATATTTCTGCAGGTCTTGCATATTCAGTAATTAAAAATGCCATTTTTAAGGTTATTAAGCTTACAGATGCAAAGGAACTCGGAAACAAGGTCGTTGTTCAGGGTGGAACCTTCTACAATAACGCTGTTTTAAGAAGTTTTGAAAAGATTACGGGCGTTAACGCAGTAAGACCTGATATTGCTGGTATTATGGGTGCTTTCGGTGCAGCGCTTATTTCAAGAGAAAGATATAAAGAAGGTACGGTAAGTACCATGCTTTCAATTGAAGAAATAAGAAATCTTGAATATACCACATCCCTTTCACGTTGTAAGGGATGTACAAACAATTGTCTTCTTACAATCAACCGTTTCACGGGCGGAAGACAGTTTATCACGGGAAACAGATGTGAAAAAGGTCTTGGAAAGCAGAAAAACAAAGACAATATTCCAAACCTTTTTGAATATAAATACAACAGAATTTTTGATTACGAACCTCTTCCTGAAGAAGAAGCAACAAGAGGTGTTATCGGTCTTCCTCGTGTTCTTAATATGTATGAAAATTATCCGTTCTGGGCGGTTTTCTTTAAGGATCTCGGATTTAGAACGGTTCTTTCACCAAAGTCTAACAGAAAAGTATATGAACTTGGTATTGAATCAATCCCGTCGGAATCCGAATGTTACCCTGCAAAAATCACGCACGGCCACATCACCTGGTTAATAAGAAACAATATTAAGACCATATTCTACCCTTGTATTCCGTACGAGCGTAATGAAACTCCGGATGCCAACAACCATTACAATTGCCCTATTGTAACTTCATATCCGGAAAATATCAAAAATAACGTAGAAGAATTAAAAGACGAAAATATTCGTTTCATTAATCCGTTTATTGCATTTACGGATTTAAAGGTTATTACAGACAGATTAATAACCATCTGTAAAGATGAATTTAATATAGGTGCAAAAGAAGTAAGAGAAGCCGCAGCACATGCATATGCAGAACTTCTCCAGTCAAAGACCGATATTGAAAAGAAAGGCGAAGAGGTATTGGAATACCTTAAAGAAACAGGAAGAACCGGTATTGTACTTGCCGGAAGACCTTATCATATCGACCCTGAAATTAACCACGGTATACCTGAACTCATTAATTCATACGGTATTGCCGTTTTAACCGAGGATTCAGTATCGCATCTTGCAAACGTTGAACGCCCTCTTATTGTTATGGACCAGTGGATGTACCACACAAGACTTTACCGCGCGGCAAACTTTGTAAAAACCAGAGAAGACTTAGATCTTATTCAGTTAAATTCATTCGGTTGCGGTCTTGATGCCGTTACCACAGATGCGGTAAATGATATTCTCACGGGTTCAGGAAAGATTTACACCGTTCTTAAAATTGACGAAGTTAATAACCTTGGTGCCGCCAGAATACGTATCCGCTCTCTTATCTCGGCTTTAAGAGTAAGAAGAGAAAGAAATTACCAAAGAACAATCAAATCGGCAAGCACACCGAGAGTTGAATTTACCAAAGAAATGCGTGACGATGGCTACACAATCATTGCTCCTCAGATGTCACCGATTCACTTTGGCCTCTTAGAGCCTGCACTCAGATCGATTGGCATAAACATTGTTATATTACAAAACAATCCTGAAATGGATGATTATAAGGCTCTTAATAAAAAAGCCGTTGATACGGGCCTTAAATATGTTAATAATGATGCCTGCTACCCTTCACTCATCGTTGTAGGTATGATGATGGATGCCTTACTTTCAGGCAAATATGACTTAGACAGGACTGCTCTTGCCATCACGCAGACAGGTGGCGGATGTCGAGCTTCAAACTACATCGGATTTATCAGAAGAGCCTTAAAGAAGGCCGGAATGGAACAAATCCCTGTTATTTCTCTCTCCGTTCAAGGATTAGAGAAAAACAGCGGCTTTAAAATAACGCCGATGGCCGCAATTAAGTCCATCCAGTCAATAATGTACGGCGACATATTCATGAAGGTATTATACAGAATGAGGCCTT
>CAJOOB010000141.1 GCA_905236025.1 uncultured Lachnospiraceae bacterium | reverse complement strand
TGCATGGCTTTTCGGCCTTGGCACCCAGGTAAAGCTTGTGGGGCCGGAAGACGTGGTTAAGGAATTAAAGGAATATACGAAGGCGTTTTTGAAGAATATGGAGTAAAAATAAGGTGGTGTTTTTAACGGACACGTCACGGTGTAACATATACACATGAACGTGATGAACGTTCGGAAAAATGTTTAAATTCCATCATAATATTTCATATTTTTGTCTTCCTTTTAAATTAATGTGTGTTCTTGCAGAGACCGGGCCACGGGCCCGGTTTTTGCAGTAACACAAAGGTAAAAGACTGGTATAATCAAGAAAAAAGAAAATGTGTAAATTATAGTATCTAAAGTATATGATAGTGCTTTAAATAAAAAAAATATATGGAGGTATGTGATGTTTGACGAGGAAATATTTAATAACTGTATAAAACAATACAAAGAAGGCTTTAAAAGCAGGTTTATTGGGGAAAAATACAAGTGGGAGGCGATTCATTGCTTTAAAAATAACTGGGATATCAATGCAGAAAATTTTTATCAAATGATAGATGCTGCCACAAAAGGAGCCGGGAATTTGCTTGTTACTACGCATACATATCCGCGTAAAATGATTCTTTTTTATTCAGAATGTGAACCGGAAAGTGTAAGAGCCATGTTTATAAATCTGTTTGATGAAAACAAAGATATAAATGAACGTGTGATGAGATTTCAATCGGACGCGCAGGAATTATGTGATAAGTACTCGCCGGGGAAACAACATTTTCAAAATGGTATGGTCATATCGGTATATTTATGGCTGAACAATCCGGACAAATATTGTGTTTTCAGGTATAACATCCTGAAGGAAGCGGCAATATATTTAAAAAATGACTTTATTCCTAAAAGAGGTGATTATACGAGAAATATCCCTGGTAATATGGAACTGGTTGAAAATATAAGAAAAATAATAATCGGAGATGATGAGTTAGTAAATTTATTTCATGCTACTCGTGACGAAAAATGCTATGCCGATCCATATCTGTTAACATTAGCGCATGATGTTGAGGTGTATATTTCGAAAATTGCATCAGAAAAAAATAAATCGGAAATTGAGGAGGTTTCAGACGTGATTATGCATACGGAACCCGAAGAGGTTGAAACTGAGTGTGTAATTTATTCAAAGGAAAAATTTCTAGAACAAGTATATATGGACTCTGAAAACTACGAATTGTTAAAGGAAGTTTTATTGAGAAAGAAAAATCTTATACTGCAAGGACCACCGGGAGTTGGTAAAACATTTACTGCTAAACGGCTTGCTTACTCCATTATGGGTTGTGTTGATGAAAATAGGGTTGAATGCATACAATTTCACCAAAGTTACTCATATGAGGATTTTGTTATGGGTTATAAGCCTTCGGGAGACTCGTTTAAACTTGAACCGGGAGTGTTTTATGAGTTTTGCAAAAAAGCTTCTGGGGATGTAGGACGCCCGTATTTCTTTATTATTGATGAAATTAACAGAGGAAATATGAGTAAAATTTTTGGTGAATTACTAATGCTTATTGAAGCTGATTATCGCGGAAAAGAACTTAAACTAGCGTATGATAAAAGGCCTTTTAGTGTACCTGAAAATATATATTTGATTGGAATGATGAATACAGCTGATAGAAGTTTGGCCATGATTGACTATGCATTACGAAGGAGATTCAGTTTCTTTACTATGGAACCCGGATTTGATTCCAGGGGATTTAGAAAACATCAAAATGTATTAAATAACGAAACTTTTGATACATTGATAGAAAAGATCAAAGGGTTAAATATGGATATTTCACAAGATGCTTCGCTGGGCGGAGGATTTTGCATTGGACACAGTTATTTCTGCTGTCAGGCTGTAATGACGGATGAGTATATGCAGTCAGTTGTTGAATATGATATATTACCAATGCTCGAAGAATACTGGTTTGACGAACATACAAAATTACAGAAATGGCAGAATATACTGCGTGGGGTCTTTGTTGATTAATGGATGATAATAAAATTCTGATAAAAAACATATATTATATGCTTACATATGCATACACTACACTTCGCCGTGATAATTTCAAAGATTTGGCATCAGAGAATTTTGAAAACATACATGATATGTTTGCTGCTATTCTTGGACATGGCGTTGCAGAACAGTTAAAACATGGCCTGTTTAGATCATATGTTGGGATTAATGAGAATTTATCAACGTTAAAAGGAAAACTCTCCATTAGCGGAACAATTCAAAATATAATACAGCATAAGCAGAAATTGTCATGTGAATATGATGAGCTTTCAGAAAATAATATCTTAAACAGGATATTAAAAGCTACTATGTTATTGCTTATCAGAAACGGAAATGTAAAAATCCAAAACAAAATAACGCTTAAGAAATGTTTGGTATTTTTTGATAGAGTTGATGATATTGAACTGTTAACCATCAGGTGGGACAGAATAATGTATCAGCGTAATAATCATAATTATAAGATGTTACTTAATGTCTGTAAGTTAATAATAGACGGAATGCTCATATCCACAGATGAAGGAACCTTAAAATTAGCGAATTTCCTAGATGATTCTTATATGCATCGATTATATGAAAAGTTCATATTGGAATATTATAGATATCATCACCCTGAATTAAATGCTAATCCGGATCGAGTTAAGTGGAATTTAGATGAGGATAATGATATGTGGTTGCCAAAGATGATAACCGATGTAACATTAAAATCACGTGACGGGAGAGTGTTAATTATTGATGCAAAGTATTATGGGAAGCAAATGCAATCAAACTATGATACAGCGACCTATAGAAATAATAACTTGTATCAGATTTTTGCATATGTGAAAAACTGGGATAAAAATAAGACAGGGAAAGTATCCGGAATGTTGCTTTATGCAAAAACAAGTGAAGAATATCAACCTTCAAATCAGTTTATGATGGACGGTAATAAAATATCAATTCAAAATATAAACTTGAATTTTCCGTTTGAGAACATTTC
>CAJOOB010000140.1 GCA_905236025.1 uncultured Lachnospiraceae bacterium | reverse complement strand
TTTCTCTCCAATCTGAAATTTACTTTGAGATTATATAATATAATAAACTGCTAACGCAACAGTGAATTTTAAATAAAAAAGAAACGATCAATTTAAACCGTTTCTTTTTTAGTGTTTTAGTTAAATAATTCTGCATACGGAGTTTTCTTTACATCAACTGCGTATCCAAGCGCCAGTATTGCGTTTTCAACACATTTTGGACAAGGCGTCATTATTTCTTTATCATCAAGGCCTTTTAAGGTTTTACAAACCAAGGAACCGCTTAATTCCTTAAACTTCTCTAAAATAATTTTTGAAGCTTTTAAAGTTCCCTTACCTTCAGTTAAAGCACCCGCAACAATAACCGCTCCAATAACGGCCCCGCAAGTTCCTTCCATTGTTGCCATACCTGCCGCAAAACCCGCGGTAAGCATTGTAATTTCCTCAGGATCAATTTTTATAACATCTTCAAACGCAGCAATAACAGCTCTTGTGCAGTTATATTTGCCTGTTGCTTTATACTCCGAAGCAATTTTAGCTCTTTCTTCGATTGTCATAATTACCTCTCATTTCCGTATTTCGTAGATTGTACGTTGTTTATTTGATTATTATTTTTTCTCTGCAGGCTTTACAAGTATTAAACATGCAAGAAAAGCAATTACATAAAGGACAAGCGTAAATATAAGAACGTTCTGATAGCCGGTCGGATTAACCGTTGCAACGTGTTCAACACCGTTTTCAACGTATGTAATAACCTCTTCTTTACCAAAATGTTTAACAATAAAAGCAGCGGCCTGATTGCCGGTAAGTCCTGCAAAAGCCCATGCTGAAAGCGTAATGCCGTGGATTGCTGAAATACTTCCCATACCGTAATGATCTGAAAGTAATGTAGGTACATTTGAGAAACCGCCACCGTATCCGGCATTTACAACATAAACAAGCGCAAGAACAAGTATTGCAAGCAAAATATTATCACTGCCCTCAACAATACCGCTTGTAATCATTACAATAGCAGTAAATACAATTGAAAGAATAAAAATAATCTTATAAATTGTATTTCTGTCCTTCATAGTATCGCCCCATGAAGAAAATCCCAAACGTCCACCCGCATTAAATATAGCGGATACTGTTGATAGAATTCCTGCATAAGCCGCAAATCCAAGGCACTTAAAAATCATCTTTTCCTGAGAAATAAGTGCAAGTCCACAGGTTATATTAATATAAAACATTAACCATATACCAATATAATTTGATACCGGTTTAGATTTGATGGTTTGAAGAATACCCTGCTTTTCTTCTTTATTTTGCGGTTCGTGCCAGTCTTTTGGCTTGGCAAGAAGCAAGTGACCGACAAACATCATTATAAAATATGCTATGGAAAGAATAAGGAACATCTTCCAGATCCCACCCTCTCCAAGACCTGAAAGAAGAGCCGTCATTATAGGAGAAGCAATGGCTTTAGCAGCGCCAAACCCTGCAACTGCAAGACCTGTTGCAAGGCCTTTACGGTCTTTGAACCAAAGCATTAATGTCTTTACCGGAGATAAATAACCCGTACCAAGACCAATCCCCATAATAAAGCCGTAACTTACATAAATACCAATCAGGGCAACAATACTACCCTTGTTATTACCTCCGTACCATATAAAGAAGCCGGTAAGCGCCATTCCAAGTGCAAAACAAATAGTTGCAATCAGAGACGATTTATGAATATCTTTTTCAACAATATTTCCAAGAAAAGCTGCACTCATGCCAAGAAAGAAAATGGCAAATGAGAATGCCCATTCAATTGCACCTTTTGAAAAACCGATATAATCAGCCACTTCCTGACTAAAAAGTGACCAGCAATACACGGTACCAATACTGCAATGTAAAAGCAATGCCGGAATAGCTGCGCGAATCCACTTATTTTCGCATAATCCGCCTGTTTTGTTTGTAGTTTCGTTCATTAAATTTTTTCCAATCCTTTCAATTTCTGTAAAACATATACCAAAATCAAAAATAATATACCGCTAAGATATACTTTTTTCTACTAAAAAATTATATCATAGCGGTAAATTTTATAAATAAATATTTATTTATTAACAGACTGTGTAAAAATTATATACGTCTCTTTCCCTCATTATCCTTATAATAATCCTCTTTATCCTTATACATATTCTCTTCGGCATCATGCAAAAGATTAAGCGGATCAGCATTAACCCCGTGCGCATACCCGCACGCGGATATCCTGTCATTGGCAAGTAAATGCACATAGAACCCGTTCATCATTCTTTCAAGTTCGTCTTCTTCAACGTTATATAAAAATACAACAAATTCATCTCCGCTTGTTCTGCACATTTCATACCCGTAAAAGATTTTTTTAAGCAGACGGGAAAATTTAACAATAACCTTATCTCCTTCAAGATATCCTTTAATATCGTTTATATATTTTAATGAATTTATATCACAAAATACAATGCCGAGTTTCTGGCAATTATAACTTTCTTTTACAATATCTTCATAAGCTCTTCTGTTTTTTACACCCGTTAAATAATCAATATAATTTGATTCCTGCAATACCTTTTCTCTAAATCTGATTTCGGCAATTGAATCGGCCTGCAGAACAACATAAGCAAGAAATAACGAATAAGCCGCAGAAACATATGAAAATTCAAAATCATCAACAAAAATCTGGATAATTGCTTCAATCAACGGAATAATAAAATAAATGATAATAATGATAAATTCTCTTTTTTCAATTTTTTTTCTTAACCTAAAAAGGAGAACATAAATGTAAATATAACAAAATGCCGGAATAACGGCCGTATTGTTTTTTTCTAAGATAGGAAAAAATATAATACCTTGTCGTCTCATCATCCTTAGCAGATATTCTGAGTGACCCAATAAGGCACGTTAACATGAAAAATCCTCAAATATTACGAAAACATCTTAGTTGAAAGGTATCTGTCACCTGAATCTATAATAGCATTTATTAAAAAAATAATGCCAAAAATTATATAATAAATAACACATAAACAAAGTGTACAAATAAAACGCTTATGATATAATAAACACAGAAATTTAGCTTATAAGGAAAAGAATATGCTTA
>CAJOOB010000139.1 GCA_905236025.1 uncultured Lachnospiraceae bacterium | reverse complement strand
GCCGGGAGAACGTTCCTTTCGGAGGAAGTAACATATAAGCATAACGTGATTATTATAGATTCAGTTACAAGTGAACTCTTATACGGAGGCGAAGCGCTGGGAGAGAAAATTAAACTTCCTGTTGAGGCTGCTTATGAAGATGGTAATGAACTTGTTGATGTTTTGGAGTATGAAATAATAGGTGTATATAATTCTTCAGAGGAGGATTATCAGGCAATTTTAAATGCCGAGGGTAATTATTATTATGCACCTGTTTATTATGTTCCAACCACGACATGTGAAAATGATACAATTGAGGAAGCAGAATATAAAGCATTGTTTTATGATGTTGCTTCCATCAGCGATAAATATGCTCAAACCGTGAGCTTGTCTGCAAATGCGGTTGTTACTACTTATGAGTCGCTGTGCGATGAACTTGATGCTTCTATGCAGATAACAAGAAGGTTTGTTGGATACGCTGTTATAATGGTTTTTGTAATAGCTGTTCTTTTGACGGTGGAAACAATGTTGACTCTGATTAAGGATGATATTTCTAACATAGGTATAAAAAGATCTCTTGGAGCAACCATATTCTCAATAACAAAGGAAATAATACTGAAGCTTTTGTGCTATGCCATAATGAGCCTGGGTTTTGCATATGTTGTTTCAACTACAATAACTTCGCTTGTTATGTATATAATTGCGCTAAAAGATCCTACCACAAAGTATTCTCTTCATGTAAGTATAAATACCATATTGCTTTCGATAGTAATGGCTTTTTTCATTTCTTGTTTGTCCACACTTATAATGCTTATTTACATTAAAGGAAAACAGTTAACGGAAATATTGAAATTCGAGTAAATAAAGGTGTAAAAATTATAAAAAATGGTTTATAATTTTTTTGTGGTAAAACACAATATATTAAAACGGAGGAATTAGTTTTATGGAAAAGCTCTTTAAGCTTAAAGAGAACGGTACAACCGTGCGTACCGAAATTGTGGCGGGTCTTACTACATTCATGACGCTTGCTTACATCATTGCACTTAATCCTAATATTCTTACCGGATACGGTGCAAACGGACAGGAACTTTGGAATGCTGTATTTGTTGCAACGTGTTTGGCTTCGGCAATTGCAATGTTCTGCATGGGATTTTTGGCTAATAAGCCATTTGCTTTGGCTCCGGGTATGGGACTTAACAGTTTCTTTGCGGTTGTTGTTGCAAATATTTGCTCAATTACCGGCGCTTCTTACCTTAAAGGTTTCAGAGCAGCTCTTTGTATAGTTTTAATTGAGGGTGTTATTTTTATTATTCTTTCACTACTTAACGTACGTGAGAAAATCGTAGAAGCAATTCCGCTTGGAATAAGACTCGGTATTGCACCGGCAATCGGACTTATGCTTCTTAATATCGGCTTTGGTTCTAATGTTTACATTGCAGATTCAGAGTATAATCAGTTTTATGTAATGAAGGATTTTTTTGGCTCTCTTACAGGTAAGGTTGCAAAGGATACAATGGGTGATGCATACGGAGTAATGGTTCTTTCCGTAGTTACAATGTTTATTGGTCTTATTGCGATTGTGGTTCTTGCTAAGAAGAAGGTTAAAGGCGCAGTTATTCTCGGTATGCTTGTTGCATCGGTTGTTTACTGGGTTGGTGATTTTGTATTCCTTGATACAAATCCTTTTGCTTCATTAAAGACAGCAAGCTGGCTTCCTGCTTTTGACGATCTTGCGTCTCAGACTTTATTCAAGTTTGATTTTGCGACATTTGCAGAAATCGGCTGGGTTACGGTTATTACTCTTGTGCTTACATTCTGCATGATTGATATGTTTGATACAATCGGTACTTTGGTTGGTACAGCATCACGTGCGGGCCTTGTTGATAAAAACGGCAAAATGCCAAACATGAAGGAAGCTCTTTTTTCAGATGCTGTTGGTACTGTTTGTGGTGCATGTACAGGTACATCAACAGTTACAACTTTCGTTGAATCTGCATCAGGCGTTGAAGCGGGTGGACGTACAGGCCTTACGGCAATTGTTACGGGTATTGTATTCCTTCTTTGCCTCTTCATTTCTCCAATAGCTGCAATTATTCCGGCAGCAGCAACATCATCAGCACTTATTTACGTTGGTGTTATTATGCTTAGCGGACTTAAGAATGTTGATTTTGCTGATATGGATCAGTTTGTTCCTGTTGCTGTAATGCTCATTGCAATGCCAATCTCAGGTTCAATCGGACATGCAATTGGTCTTGCACTTATTCTTTACACACTTATTAAAATATGCCAGGGTAAATTCAAGGATGTTTCAATTCTTACATACATCATCTCAATTCTCTTCCTTGTAAAGTTCTTCCTTACGGTATAATTAAAAAGATGTTAAGGCTTCGGGCATAATTGTCCGAAGCTTTTTTTACATATGCTTGATATAAAATCAAAAAAAATATATAATCGTTAAATAGGAAATTTATAAAGAATTTCAAAAATAAGACAGTGAGGAATTCCCATGTATAATAAAAGGATAAGACCGGATGAACGTCCTGTTTTCCCAAAAAGAGCGGTTATCACGGGCGGTATGCCATACGGCAATAAAGAGTTGCATTTTGGTCATGTGGGCGGAATGTATGTTCATGCAGATGTTTTTGCAAGATTTATGCGTGACAGAATTGGTAAGGAAAACGTATTGTTTGTTTCGGGTACGGACTGTTACGGTTCACCGGCTCTTGAAAGTTACAGAAAATTAAAAGAATCGGGATATGATAAGACAATTCAGGATTATGTCCGTTCAAATCACGAAAAACAGGAAGAAACCTTAAAGAAATACAAGGTCAGTCTTGATATTTTTGCGGCTTCAGGTTTGGAACCTGCGGCAAAAATGCATAATAAAGTTTCTGCAGAAATTTTTAATACGCTGTATGAAAAGGGATATTTGGAAAAACTTTCAACTCCTCAGTTTTATGATGATGAACTTGGTGTTTTCTTAAATGGACGTCAGGTTGTTGGCAAGTGCCCAATTGAAGGCTGTCAGTCAGAAAAAGCGTATGCGGATGAGTGTTCCCTTGGACATCAGTACATGCCGAGTGAACTTATTAACCCAATAAGCGTTCTTTCAGGGAAAAAGCCAAGCTTCAGGAGTGTTACAAACTGGTATTACAAACTTGAAAATGATATTGATACGCTTAAAGAGCATATTGACGTTTTAAAGAAGGAAACAAATACAAGAAAGTATGAGACGGTTATTATTGATGAATTCTTGCAAAAACCGCTTGTACATATACCTAAGAAGTATTTTGAAGATAAAGATCAGGATGCGATTTTAAGTGAGTTCCCTGAACATGAACTCGTTGATGAAGAAAAAAGGAAATCACTCATGTGCATATTTAAGTCCCTTGATGACAGAGATAAAGCACGTAGAGTACTTGAAAATAACGGTATTCACTACACTGCCGGAAAGACTTTGGTGCCTTTCAGATTAACGGGTAACGTTGAGTGGGGTGTTCCTGTGCCGAAGGTTGATGAAGACTCTGAAAACCTTACTTTCTGGGTTTGGCCGGAATCACTTTGGGCACCAATCTCCTTTACGAGAACTCTTTTGGAAGAAAGAGGCCTTCCTGAGGATGAATGGCAGAAGTGGTGGAATAGTGATGATTCACAGGTTTACCAGTTTATTGGAGAAGACAACATTTATTTCTATGCAATTGCGGAAATTGGTATGTTTAAGGCGCTTGGCAATTTAAAGATGCCTGATATCATTGCAAACCGTCATATCCTTTTTATGGATACAAAAGCAAGCTCAAGCTCGGAAATCAAACCTCCAATGGCAGATGAGCTTTTGAGTCATTACTCTGCAGATCAGCTTAGAATGCACTTTATAAGTCTTGGACTTTCAAATAAAAGCACGGGCTTTAAACCACAGGTATATATGCCGGAAGAAGAAAGACAGGGGGCGGATATGGTTGTTAAAGAAGGAAATCTTCTTACAAACGTGTATAACCGTCTTATCCGTTCGTGTTTCTATACTCTTCAAAATAAATTTGACTCTAAAATGCCGGATCTGCCTGTATCCCAAAAGGTGCTTGAATTTGCAAAAGAAAAAGCTCTTGAATATGAAAGACATATGTATAATCATGAATTCCACAGAATTTCATATGTGCTTGATGAATATATAAGAGAAGTTAATAAGATTTGGGCCGCAACAAGCCGAGAAGCAGACAAAAATAATGACATGGATGCATGGAGACAACTCCTTGCCGATACCTTTTATTCATGTAAGGTAATGGCTGTTTTGCTGCACCCGATCGCACCTGACGGATGTGAGATGTTTGCGGATTATATGAATATAGGTTATAATATGTGGAATTGGGACAAGATTTTTGAACCGCTTAATGCGTATGTTCCTGATCTTGCAAGCCATAAATTAAAGTATTTAGAGCCAAGGGTGGATTTCTTTAAGAAGCCTGAATGGCAGTTAAATGCGAAAGAGGAATAAAAATAACAGGAGGCTTAATGACAAAACAGATTTATGATTATGCGCTCGAAAAAGAGCCGATGTGTATCGCTAATGACACGATAACAGATGACCTTTTTAAAAAATATGAAGTTAACAGAGGATTAAGAGATATAAACGGTAAAGGCATATTAACCGGCCTTACAAATATTTCTGAAGTTCTTTCGTTCGATGACTCTACAGGTAAGCATATCCCAATGGACGGCCAGCTTTGGTACAGAGGATATACAATCGAGAGCCTTGTAAAAGAGTGCACTTCTTTGGGATTTGGTTTTGAGAGAACGGCATATTTGCTGATGTTTGGGAAAAAACCAAGTGAAGAAGAATTACAAGAATTTGTTTCTGTTCTTGCCAAGGCCAGAACTCTTCCGAGGAACTTTACCCGAGATGTAATTATGAAGGCCCCGGGCAAGGATATTATGAATTCAATGACGCGAAGCATACTTACGCTTGCGTCGTATGACAAAGACGCGCTAAACACGGATATTCCGAACGTTATTTCACAGAGCTTAAAGCTCACGGCAGTATTCCCAATGCTTGCGGCGTACAGCTATCATGCATATAATCATTATGAAAATTTGGGAAGCATGTATATTCACAGACCGGACCCTAAGCGCTCAACGGCGGGTAATTTCCTGCATATGTTAAGACCGGACGGAAAGTACACAAAAATTGAAGAAAACGTTTTGGATGTGGCGTTAATGCTTCATATGGAGCATGGCGGAGGAAATAACTCTACATTTACAACTAGAGTCGTTACTTCTTCAGGTTCAGATACATATTCAGCCATTGCGGCAGCAATGTCATCTCTTAAAGGGCCAAGACACGGTGGTGCAAATTTAAAAGTTATGGATATGATGGATGATATTCGTGTTAATGTTAAAGACTGGGCGGACGAGGAAGAGGTTGAAAATTATCTTTCTAAAATGTTAAACGGCGAGGTTTTTGATAAGACAGGCCTTATTTACGGTATGGGACATGCGGTTTATTCCATATCAGACCCAAGAGAGAGAGTCTTTAAGAGCTACGTTGAAGAACTTGCGGTGGCAAAGAAGAAGGAGAAGGAACTTGCCCTTTACGAAAGTATTGAGAAGATTGCCCCTAAACTTATTGCCAAGAAGAGACATATTTACAAGGGCGTAAGCCCAAATGTGGACTTTTACAGCGGTTTTGTTTATACAATGCTTAATATTCCGAGAGAACTTTATACGCCGCTCTTTGCAATTGCAAGAATTGTGGGCTGGAGTGCTCACAGAATTGAAGAGATTGTAGGTGCGGGAAAGATTATTCGCCCTGCATACATGAGTGTAATGGAAGAATTAGAAAGCGTTGAAAGAATAACTTACGAAGATTAATACGATGAATTTACGGCAAACGTGGTTTTAATTGCGTTTGCCAATAATTTTGCCACAAGGTGACAAGACAGGTGTAAATATAAAATTTTACAATTGTCTTGCCATTTTTTGAAGTTAGTGATATATTAGCCGAGAATTACAAAAAAACAGTATTTGCTGGAAAGAGGACGGATTAATGGCAGATAATAAAAATGTATTTGAGCTTATTTCAGAGATAAAGGAGCTTGCAAAAAAGAGGGATGCGGTGATTTTGGCCCATTATTACGTGAATGAGGATGTGCAGGAGATTGCTGATTTTGTTGGAGACAGTTATTATCTTGCAAAGGTTGCTAAAAGTGACCCTCATAAAACCGTTGTATTTTGTGGAGTTACTTTTATGGGAGAAAGTGCAAGCATACTTAACCCTGATAAGACAATCCTTATGCCTGATGATAACGCGCTTTGTCCAATGGCTTTAATGGTTGATCAAAAGAAGATTGAGGAGATGCGCAATAAATATGACGATCTTGCCGTTGTCTGCTATATAAATTCAATGGCAGATATTAAGGCACTTTCGGATGTTTGTGTTACATCTTCAAACGCACTTAAGATTGTAAGAAGTTTGCCTAACAAGAATATTTTCTTTATACCTGACGGTAATCTTGGAAGATTTGTAAAGGATAGGATTCCGCAAAAGAACGTTATGCTCAATGATGGCTATTGCCACGTGCATACACGTATCACGGCTGATGAAATAAAGGCGCTTTTGGAGAAGCATCCGCAGGCAAAGGTTATTGCACACCCTGAGTGTACAAAGGAGGTCTGTGATTTGGCAGATTACCTTGGAAGTACAAAGGAACTTATTGAATATGTTAAAGATGATGAAGCAAGCGAATATATAGTTTGTACGGAACCCGGCGTAAATTATGAAATGAGAAACGTGGCTCCCGATAAGAAGTTTTACTTTATTGGGGCTTCCGGCATTTGCGTAAATATGAAGAAGGTTACATTAGAAAAGATAAGAGATTGTCTTAAAAATATGTCGCCGGTTGCTTATGTTGAAAAAGAAAGAGCAAAGCGAGCTCTTAAACCTTTGGACAGAATGCTTGAAATAGCAAAATAAACCTTTTGGTTTATAAGGAAAGAGGAAAGAAATGAAAAATCCTGATGTTATAATTGTCGGATGCGGAGTTGGCGGACTTTACTGTGCGCTTAATCTTCCAAAGACAATGCAGATACTTATAATTACAAAGGGAAAATTTAAGGAATGTGATTCTTATCTTGCGCAGGGCGGAATATGCATGCTAAAGGATGAGTCGGATTATGATTCTTACTTTGAGGATACAATGAAAGCCGGACATTACGAAAACAGGAAAGAGTCCGTGGATATCATGATTCGCTCTTCAAGGGATGTTATATCGGATCTTATTGGATACGGCGTGGATTTTGAAAGAGACGAAAACGGAAATCTGGCTTTTACAAGAGAGGGCGCACATTCTACCCCAAGAATCCTTTATCATGAGGATGTTACGGGTAAGGAAATAACCAAAAATCTGTTGAGGGAAGTTCAGTCCCGCTCTAATATTACCATTGTTGAAGATGTTACAATGATTGATATTATTGAAAAAAACGAGAAGTGTATCGGGATTGTGGCCATGGCGGATAAAGAAAATTATCTTGCAAAGGTTATTGAAACCGATAAATCGGCTGATAATGAAGCGCAGATTTTGGGTGAAAACAAGCAGGGTATGAGCGTGTTTAGCCTTTATGCAAAAGAGATTGTTTGGGCGTGTGGAGGAATTGGCGGTTTGTTTGAGCGTTCAACAAACTTTCCTCATCTGACGGCAGACGCCCTGGCTATTTCTTTGGATCACGGAATTTCACTGGAAAATCCTGATTATATTCAAATTCATCCAACAACGCTTTATACGCAAAAGCCCGGAAGAGCCTTCCTTATTTCTGAGTCTGTAAGGGGTGAGGGCGGAATTTTGCTTAATGATAAGAAGGAGCGTTTTGTTAATGAGTTACTTCCTCGTGATGTGGTAACGGAGGAAATTAAAGCACAAATGAAGAAAACCGGTGCAAAGCATGTTTGGCTTTCGATGGAAAATATTGATGAAGATGTTATAAAAACTCACTTCAGACATATTTATAAAAAATGTCTTGAAGAAGGATATGACTGTACAAAGGAATGTATTCCGGTTGTTCCTGCGCAGCACTACTTTATGGGCGGCGTGCATGTTGATAAAAACAGCGAAACTACCATGCCTCACCTGTATGCTGTCGGTGAAACAAGCTGTAACGGTGTACATGGTAAAAACAGACTTGCAAGCAATTCACTTCTTGAAAGCCTGGTTTTTGCTAAAAGAGCTGCTGTTAAGATTTCCATGGAATACCATGAAATTGATAAAGAGGTTAGAAAACCGGTTCTTGATTTTTCAAAGTATGAGGATGCGGATCAGTTAAAAGAAGATTATAAAAATAAAGTTTTAAATGAAATTGAAAGGATGCGTAAATACCATGAACAACATAACAATGACATTAAATGCAGACAATCTGATACTGCAAGCGCTTAAGGAGGATATCTCAAGCGAGGATGTTTCCACAAATGCCGTAATGCCAAAGGCTACACCGGGCGAAGTATACCTGATTGCAAAAGAAGATGGTGTAATTGCAGGTCTTGATGTGTTTGCAAGAGTATTTACACTCCTTGATGTTGATACAAAGATTGAGTTTTACGCTAAAGACGGTGATGCGGTAAAAAACGGCGATAAGCTTGCAACCGTTACGGGAGATATAAGAGTTTTACTCTCGGGCGAAAGAACCGCACTTAATTATTTGCAGAGAATGTCCGGCATTGCAACGTATACTTCAAAGGTTGCAGATCTTCTTAAGGGCACAAAAACAAAGCTTTTGGATACAAGAAAAACCACTCCTAACAACCGTATTTTTGAAAAGTACGCTGTAACAGTGGGTGGCGGATATAATCACAGATATAATCTTTCTGACGGCGTTTTGCTTAAGGATAACCATATTGGTGCGGCAGG
>CAJOOB010000138.1 GCA_905236025.1 uncultured Lachnospiraceae bacterium | reverse complement strand
TCTAAATATGTGTGATACCAAAATCTTCTTTCGAAGTTCAGATGCATCACTCGAATTGTACATGGTGTACATTTTCGCTTCTGAAAAATTTTTAGAATTTTCAGGGATGGTTCATTATTTAATTCTCAATGTACAATTGAAACCCTGCAACCCTAATGGGCGCTGTGTTTCAGCTTTGTTTTGTTCTGCCGTTTCAGCGACAGCTCATTTATAATAGCACCGAGTCCAAACCTTGTCAACAACTTTTTTTATTTTTTTCGAAAAATTTTTGGAACCGCGTAAAATGGATGTTTTTCGAGTGCGGCAAGGGGCATTTGGGGTTTGAAAAATATCACTTTTGTTATTTTTTAATGTTTCTTCCTATATTATGCCAAAATTTCAGGGGCGTTTTTTATCTTGACTTTTATTCTTTGTCGTCTTATTGTAAAAACTGTTCCAAGATTTCTATTAGTTTAATATGTCTATGAAAGAAAGCTATATTGCCATTTACGACAATGATGCGGCATTCTGTAACGCTTTAACACAACTTGTTAAAAGTCAGATGCCAAAGCAATTACCGGACTACCAGCTATATGACGTAGTTGCTTTTGATTCACTTTCAGCAATTTCAGAATTTATTTCGCGAAATACCATTACCCTTTTAATCACTTCAGAGGAATTAACACTGTCGCAGCCTGATTATCCTGCCGGTGTTGCCGAAGAAACCACTTATATGTTTAAAGAACGTTTGTCCTTAAGCAGCAGTAATATTGAACATATACTGCTATTTACAGACGATGCGTCCGATTCAGGACATTTGCACATTGATAATCCAAAGGTCGCTTCTATTTACAAATTTGCGCCTCCGCCAAGTATCGTTAAATACGGATTCGGACTTTTTTCTAATGTAAGAATAGCTGAAAAAAAGTGCTCTTTAACGCAAATTGAAGACACTAAAAGCACAATTATTGGGATTTACAGTCCGGTTGGGCGTTCAGGAAAGACTTCGTTTGCTTTGTGTCTCGCAAAATCACTTAGCATGCAGAAATCAACCCTTTTTATTACGTTAGACGAATATTCAACCGCAAAAGACTTTGTTCCGTATTTTACATACTCAGATCTGTCTGATTTACTTTACTTACATTTAAAGAAAAGTAAGGCGTTTACAAACGCACTTAATGATGCCACAGCAACGGATGATAAACTCAGTCTACTCCCTCCAATGAGATGGAGCCACGACTTGCAGGATATATCTCCCCAAACCCTCATCTCCTTTATTAAGGAAATTGTGGCAGACAGAAATTACGAATGCGTTGTTATCGATTTTGGTCAGCACATACGCCATATTAATGATTTTATACAGGCTTGCAGGGTTGTCTTTATGCCGATATTACCTGATGCGTACTGCGAGTATAAAATATCTTCATTTATTGAAGAACTTGGGCATATGGAAAACTCAGGTCCCATGATATCAAGAATTAAACGCGTTTTGCTGCCTAATATAATGGTGGATCCAACAAACTACACAGCAAAAATCTTTAACGGAAATTTATATGTTTTTACCCAAAAACTTGCCAATGACATTGTAACAATATTAAGAGAGGAGAAAAACTAATGCTGGAAGAAATCAGGAATCTGGTTATTGGCAAAATCGATTTAAGCAGAGATTTAAGTGATGATGAGTTGGACTTACTCATTATGCAGACCATTTCAGAATACACGGGAGATAAATACCTTTCCCTTAATGAAAGGTTGCAGCTTCATAAAGAATTGCGTCATTCCATCCGCGGGCTTGATATTCTCGAGGATTTACTTGAAGATGATGATATCACGGAAATCATGATAAATGGGTATGACAACATCTTTATCGAAAAAGAAGGTTGCATTTTTAAATACGACAAATGCTTTTCATCAAAAGAGAGGCTGTTTAATGTGATTCAACAAATTGTAGCCGGCGTAAACAGGCGCGTAAATTCTGCGGAACCAATTGCTGACGCAAGGCTTTCAGACGGTTCACGTGTAAATATCGTTCTTGACCCGATAAGTATCGGAGGGGACGTTGTAACCATACGTAAATTTCCAAAAGAAGTAATGACAATGGAAAAGCTGATTGAGCTTAACTCCATCAGTTACGAATGTGCAGAATTCTTAAACATGCTGGTACGCGCTAAATATAACATTTTTATAAGCGGTGGCACCGGTTCCGGAAAAACCACGTTTTTAAATGTTTTATCTAACGCCATACCATCTGATGAACGAATCATAACCATCGAAGATTCTGCCGAATTACAAATCACTTCTTTGAAGAATCTTGTTCGTCTGGAAACGCGGCAAGCTTCCCAGGATTTGAAAAACTCTGTCTCGCTAAGGACGCTAATAAAATCTTCTTTAAGAATGCGTCCGGATCGGATTGTGGTGGGTGAAGTTCGCGGACCTGAAACGATTGATATGTTACAGGCAATGAGCTCGG
>CAJOOB010000137.1 GCA_905236025.1 uncultured Lachnospiraceae bacterium | reverse complement strand
TCCCGTCCTGAATGCATTTTTTGACAGCAGTTTCAAAGATGCCGGCTTTTTCTTCGTCGACATTCTCTTTTATAAATTCCATGAAATGATCCACAAAATAATGGCTGTCACCCGGCATTTTCCCTTTTGTTTTTTCAAGTATTTCGTCCATAAATATGGTTTCATCCGAAATCCGCCATATTTTTGCTAAGTCACTGGCCCTGTTGTATTCAAAAATGCCAATCAAAAATTTCCCCGCCACTGTATGAAGCAAAACGTTTTCTTCAACGTTTACATTTACAGGCGGCTTTTCTGTAAATTCTCCACCCAATATACCATACCTCTGATTTTTAATACAAAAAACTAAAGAAATTATATCATTTCTAGAACAAAGGCGCAAACGGTTTTAACAGTTTTCCCATAAAACGTAACCAAAATTTGTGCCTTTTATAATTTTCACGCGTTATTAGCATTGACCTGTACGCGGTTTTTGCCACATCTTCAGATATATTCTTTATTTCAGCACAGTCAATAAGAAGTACGCCGCATTCAAAATTCAGATAAAGACTTCTGTAATCAAAATTAACCGAACCCACTGTTGCACGGCGGCCATCGGCAATACAAACTTTTGCATGCACAAAGCCCGGGGCAAATTCATACAGCCTTACACCTGCGTTTAACAACTCTTCGTAGTGATTCTGTGCAAGCGCGAAAGCGTATTTTTTATCCGGTACATGCGGTAAAATAATCGTTACGTTTACGCCTCTTTTTGCCGCGTATAAAAGCGCCATTTTCATTTGGTAATCCAAAATAAGATATGGCGTCATTATTTCAAGCGTGTGTTCCGCTCTGTTTATCATGTCAAGGTATATGGTTTTTGCCATATTTTCTTTATCAAGCGGACCATCGCTGTATGGAATCACATATCCGCCAAGACGGTATGTGGAGCGCTTTTCATGCGGTGTCTGCGGAATATATTTGTATAAATCGTAGTTTTTCCCTTTTTCCGAAGCGTTCCAAACCTGCAAAAACATGAGAGTGAAGGAATACACTCCTTCTCCTGTTATTCTTATACCCGTGTCTTTCCAGTATCCGAACGGATGCGTTTTATTTATGTATTCATCCGCAAAATTTATTCCGCCGGTAAAAGCAACTTTATTATCGACAACAAGGATTTTCCTGTGATCTCTGTAATTATAACTCGTTGAAAACAAAGGTCGTATATGACCAAATTCTTTACATTTTATGCCCTGTTTTCTTAAATCTTTCGGGTATGAATACGGAAGGTTTGCAAGCGTGTTCATACCATCATAAATAAGCCTTACATCCACTCCTTCCTGTGCCTTTTTCTTAAGTATTTTAAGAATGGAGCCCCACATGTGACCTTCTTTTATTATAAAATACTCAAGGAATATGAATTTTTCAGCACTTTCTAAGGCCTTCAATATATCTTTGAAATTTTCTTCTCCGCTCGGATAATACGTAACCTCTTTTGCGTATTCAACGGAATATCTGCCGTATTTAAAGAGATATTTTGCAAGGTTTGCGTCTCCGGGATTTGCCTTATACAAATCATTTACGGCATTCTCGTTTTGAGTTACCATGCTGATCGTGTCTTTATATATTCTGTTAAGGCTTCTTTTGGCTTTTGTATTAATGAGCTGCATTTCAGCATAAAGATAAAAAAGACCGCCAAGAATTGGCACAAGAGCAATTATAATACCCCATGAAAGCTGAATGTTTGGGTTGCTTCCCCTGTTTATCATTATTAAAACCACTATAAGTGCGGAAAGAACGTATGTGGAATATGCCACTTCAACGTTTTCGCTTAAATATTTATATGCAATAAAGAGCACAAAAAACTGAAGAAAAACAAGCAGCGCAATCATAAGGGTTCTGCCGTAAATGATTCTTTGTACGCTGTTTCTTCCCTTTTCTTTTCGTCTTTGCTTAAGTTCGTCTTTACTTTGCTTAATTTCCATAACTACATCCGGCCTTAATCTAGAGTTTTGTTTTAAACTTCATATCAGCCATTTTTTCTTCAAATTGTTCTTTTGACATGGCTTCATAAAAATAATGCCCCTGAATATAAGTGCAGCCCAACATTTTAAAGAATTCCGCCTGTTCTTCAGATTCAACACCTTCAACAATTACAGGTACTTCCAAAGAATGAGCAAGTGAACTTACCATTTGAACAATTTTCTTAGCACGTTTTTCATCGCGCAAACTCTGAGCAAATGCCATATCCATTTTTATTACATCAAACGGTATATCTTTAAGAGCATTAAGTGAAGAATAACCTGAACCAAAGTCGTCCATTTCAATAATGAATCCGGCCTTCTGAAGGTTTCTTACAACACTTATATGCTTTTCCAAATCAATTACAAAGGCACTTTCCGTGATTTCAAGCTTTAATCTGCTTGGATCAATGCCATACGTGCTTACAAGATTTTTAAAGTATTGTTCCACATCATTA
>CAJOOB010000136.1 GCA_905236025.1 uncultured Lachnospiraceae bacterium | reverse complement strand
GACACAAGAATTAAAAGAAAGGCTGCCATTACGCCAAGATATATATACGTTTTATCGCCGTAATATGAATCAAGCCACTTCATAACGGCTTCTTTTGCTTCTTCCATACCTTATTCCTTATCTGATTTCTTAATCTTTTAAATTCCAAACGTTACGTATCCTTCGTAAAGCATCCATAAATATGCACAAGGAACTGCTGCAAAAATACAAAGTAAAACCCTTGCCCTTCCGGTAAAAATAAACGTTGTTACCGTCAAAACGCCAATCGTAACCGGCGCAATTACAATACCGTTACCACTCATTAAACACATACCCAGCGATACACAAAAAGCAAGAAAAATACTCATTAAATTTGAGTACTTTTTATAAAACTGTGTAAACAGATAAAACACAAGAGGAACTCCAAACCCTGCAACCACGGCCTTTCCCTGCCACAATCGTATGGTTAAGAACGCTTCAGCAGTGTATGCGGATTTATATCCGAAAATATTTACAACCCATACGGCAAAAGTAAACACCGCAGCATACAGTGTGCTCTCTTTAAAGAATACCTTACCGAGACGGTAGTAAACACAAGTAATAAGCGCACTTATATATACAGGATAAATGCTGTGGAAAATAATTACCGGCTTAATCTTCGTAAAGTACGAAAGCATTGCTGCATTAAGCGCCCATACACTGGTAATATCCTTAACAATTTCTCCCGTAAATGACATAAGAATGTTACCCGTTGCAGGATCTGTTCTGTAAAGCCTGCCGGTTTCCAAAATATCACCCGCAAGAGCAACAAATCTTGAATCATCAAAATCGGTATGCTGCAAAGTAATTATGGACTTAAAAATGTACCATAAAAATAATGCAAGCATCACAACGGAAAACCAGTCATAAATCTTATTTAATCTTAATGACTTAAAGTATTCCACTCCTCTTTTATATAAAACCGAGCTTTCTTTAAACGCACCCAAAACGCCGCACGGCTTATCTAATTCTTCTTCGGAAAAATCTTTTATTTCTCTTTTTCTGTGCCAGAAAACATACTTTTTTAAAAACTTATCGACACAAACTTTCTTCTTAAAAACAAATTTAAGAAACTTGAGTCTGTGTCTTTCAAGTTTATAAATAAACTTTATGAAAAAAATCATAACAGCAAGTAAAAATCCAAAGATCAGAAAATGATTTAAATAATATAAATATTTGCTGATAAACTCAGAAAACGAATGTCCCTGAAGCGTCATAACCACACCAATACTCTCGCAAAGAGCCCACATAAACATCTGACCAAACGCAAACATTCCGCCCAAAGAAAACTTATTATCCCAGAGAATGTAGATAATAAATCCGCAAAGAAAAGGTATAAAACAAAAATATTTAATTAACTCCATGCCCCCGGCACTCAGTATATCAGCCATCATCCACCAAAAAAGTAATATTTAACCGCCTACTAATACTTTCCCATTAAATATAACACTTTAAACAAAAAAGTCTCAAACTCTTTTTGTCTGTATAAGTCACTGTGCTTAATATATGAAAATCTCTTAAAAAAACTATCCTTTGCGGCAAGATAATTCTTCGCCTCATTAAGCTCATTTACAGTCAGTTCGTTTTTATAAAGTCTGCAAAAATAATGTAACTGCTTTGAAAACCTTTTACCCTCATTCCCTTTATTTATACGTTCCATACGCTCTTTTGCCCACTGTGCGGCATTAGTTCCAAAGCCCATTTTATTACCCTTATGCATTCTGTAAAGAGTATGTGGATTATTATCATATACAATTTTTCCCGTAACTGCGGCAACATTAGTAACCCATAAATCCTGAGAATAAATATCTTTTGTTACTTCCTCGATAATTCCGTCAGTGAGTTTTAAATTTTTTACTTCATTCTTTAATGTCTTTTTTTCGTCATCCGAGCCATTACCAACGCGCATATCTTCTTCAAGTGCGGGTTTAATCAATGTATTTTTTATTATAGCATCTCTTAATGCATTATTTAAAACCTGATTATGTCCCGGCGCAAAATTCTGTATTGCCGTATTGTAAAAAGAAATCTCTCTTCTCTTAATTTGCGTGGTTTTGCCCGTCTGATTAAGTTCTTCATCACAAATAAAAGACGGACAGCCATATAATAACGGAATATCTTTCTCACTTTGGTTTTCTAAATATTCCACTGCTGTTTCAATTTTATCCGACAGCCAGTAATCATCCTGGTCGCAAAATGCATAATAATCATAACCTGACACCTGATTTAAAAGAGAAAAGGAACTTGCCGTAAGACCGATATTTTCACCCAAAATCACAGACAACGAAGGATAGACCTTAGTAAGCCCCAAAAGAATATCCGGTGTGTAATCGCAAGAACCGTCATCTCTTACATAAATATCAATTTTATGCATTGTATTTTGTTTTACAACACTCTCAATCTGTTTTGCAATGAACACTTCTCCGTTGCACGAAGATACGAGTACCGCAATTCTTTTTACATCCATAATACACGCCTTCTTATTTTTCTTTATCTGATTCTTCTTCGTCACACGACTCACGCTTAAACGTCTGCGCCGTAACCTGCGTTGCATCTACACCTTCCGTAGATTCTCTGCTGAAAAGAATTCTGACCGTTGAAAACAAAATCTTAAAATCCTCAGAAAGACTTGGATGCGCAATATACATAAGGTCAAGCAAAAGCTTGTCATACGGCGTTGTATTATATTTACCGTAAACCTGTGCATATCCCGTAAGACCACACTTAACCTGAAGTCTTAAATTAAATTCTGGCAGTTCCTTTTCATACTGTTTGGCAATTTCCGGGCGTTCCGGTCTTGGCCCCACAAAAGACATATCGCCCTTAAAAATATTGATAAGCTGTGGAATCTCATCAATTCTGCACTTCCTGATAAAACGTCCAAACGGCGTAATTCTTGGGTCTTCCTCGCCTGAAGAAAGACGTGCCACACCGTCTTTTTCCGCATCCATTCTCATACTTCTAAACTTAAGAATGTAAAAAAGCTTACCGTCTTTAGTAAGACGAATCTGCTTATAAAATACGCTTCCGCCGTCACTTAACTTAATAATAAGCGCCGTAATAAGCATGAGCGGCGAAAGAATAATAAGTAAAAGCGTTGACAAAACAAAGTCAATAATTCTCTTTGCAACAAGGTATTCCGGAACCGGATTATACCTTCCAACCTGCATCATAGGTAAATGAAAAAGATGAATCCTTTCCGCACCCGTCATAATAACGTCACCGATTCTTGGCAGGACAATGGACGTAACACCCAAATCCACACATCTTTTTATAATCTGATTTCTTTCGTGCGAATGAAGGCTGCACAAAAACACAACCTGGGCACCTTCCAAAGTCTCATCAATCCCTGTTTCAATACATTCGTTAACATTAAGAACCTTGTAAATATCGAAATGATTTTCCATTCCATATTCATGGACCAAATCCTCAATACCCTTTAATTCATCCCAAATAACAACGGTTTTCTTAGCCGCAAAAGTCTTAAAATACCAGATGTGTGCCAAAAGACACCAAAGGAAAATAAGAACAAGCTGCGCAAGGTAAACTAAAATAAGAACAGGAACATTTGGCATATATCGGATAAGCAACCAAAGCCACATAAAAGCGACAAAGTTATTAATTCCCGCAGCCAGTGCCTGTGAGAAAATAAGATCCGAAATTCTGTTAATATGCAAAGCAAATCCCTTATACAAATGCGCAAGTAAATAATAAACAAACGTATAAAGGACAATAACGAAAACGTGTCCTCTTAAAAAGAATGCATCCGAATAAATATTGAGATGGTAGTAAGTAAACCACGCAACCGCAAACGGTATAACCACCAGCACAACGTCCAGCGCTTTTACCGATCTTTGAATGATTCTGTCCTTGTTTTTTTCCTTGTTATCAAGGAAATTCAGCCATCGACGCTTAAAAAACTTAAGCATTCTTCTGCCAATACTTTGCTTTTCCATATTATTCATCCTGCAGCTTAATTAATTAATCAAGTTCTTCCGCCAATTTTTCGTATTTGGCATCCTTCTTCGAATTACCGTGAACACCTGCCGGAGAGTAAGTATTTACAATACTCTTAACAAGTGGTCTTATACCCTCTTCATCATCATTATAACTTACTTTTACAAGTTCTTTAATAGATTCAATAAACTTATCCGTATCAAACTCAACCGTCTTACCAATATGAATAAGCTTATTCTTGGTTTTCTTAAGGCCTTCTTCCGCCATAAGCTTTTCTTCATAAAGCTTTTCGCCCGGGCGAAGTCCCGTATATTCAACCATAATATCAACATCCGGCTTAAGACCGGAAAGCTTGATTAAGTTTCTTGCCAAAGTATCAATCTTAACCGGCGATCCCATATCAAGAACAAAAATCTCGCCGCCCCACGCATACGTGGTACTTGTAAGCACAAGGCTGACCGCCTCCGGAATGGTCATGAAATAACGAATAACGTCAGGATGAGTAACCGTAACTGGTCCACCCATCTCAATCTGTTTCTTAAACAAAGGAACAACAGAACCGTTACTGCCAAGCACGTTACCAAATCTAACCGCAACATATTCCGTCACAGGCTGAGTAACAAATTCGTGCTTCATTTGCTCCATACTTCCGTCCTCATCGTCCATATGAGCGTGGAGCAACGGAATTTCGGCCGCTCTGCCCTCTTTAATCATCTTATCAAAAGTCTGAACAATCATCTCACAGATACGTTTGCTTGCTCCCATAATATTTGTAGGGTTAACAGCCTTATCCGTGGAAATAAGTACAAATCTCTTACAACCGTTACACATTGCCGCATACGCAGTTTTATACGTTCCAATCGCATTATTCTTAATTGCTTCGCAGGGACTTCCCTCCATAAGCGGAACGTGCTTGTGTGCTGCCGCATGATAAACAACATCCGGTTTATATTTCTCAAAAACTCTGAAAATCTTGTTAGAATCTCTTACAGAGCCAATAAGCGTAATAAAGTCAAGCTTTGGAAAATCTCTTTTCAACTCCTGTTCAACCCCATACGCATTGTTTTCATAAATATCAAAAATAATCAGTTTCTTTGGTGAGTGCGCGGCAATCTGCCTGCAAAGTTCAGAACCTATTGAACCTCCGCCGCCCGTAACCAAAATAACCTTACCGTTTATATATTCATAGACTTCCTCAAGGTTAGATTCCACCGGCTTTCTGCCAAGCAAATCTTCAACGGAAACCTCCTTAAGAGAATTTACCGTAACCTCTCCGTTAACAAGCTGCAAAATACCCGGAAGCACCTTCATTTCCACTTCCGCTTCCTTACAGATATTAAGAATATCTCTTCTGTCCTCAGGAGTTGCGCTTGGAATGGCAAAGAAAATCTTGTTAATGTCATATTTATTTACATTGTATAAAATATCGTCGCGCCCGCCGACAATCGGCACGCCTTCAATATATCTGCCCCATTTATTATTATTGTCATCAATGATACAAACAACCTTATCGGTCTTATTCTTAGGTCTTGAAATATCCTTTAAAATCGTTTCACCCGCAGAACCCGCACCAATAAGCATAACGCGTCCAATATCGGAATTCTTCTTGATTCTCGTATTTCCGTTTCTTAAAATAAGCAAAATTCTGTAACTGAATCTTATAAACAAAACCAGTCCAAACTGCAAAAATGCGCCGGAAAAATAATAAGAAAGAGGCATTCTCAGCACAAAGAGCGTAATGGCCGCCGTGTGAAACAAACTTGCGGTTAAAGTGGCTAACGTAACCCTGATAAGCTCCGAGAAACTTGCATACCTCCAAAGGCTTGAATACAGTCTGAAAACTCTGAATATAATAACGCAAAAGAGCGTGTATACAGGCACAAACCTAAACCACGCTTCCACATAATGTCTTGGCATCAATGAATACGAACAGTCAAATCGCAGCCATAGCGCCAAAAAATAAGATAAATTGACAATAATTACATCATATACGGTTAAATAAAGCGAAATAACCTTCCAGTGCTGAATATGGAAAAGTCTGGAAATACCATCATTAATTTTCCTAAAAAGTTTAATCATCGATTTCTTTCTCCGGATATGAATATCACCCTGCATCCCGCAGACGCACAAAGCGCCGCGGGTTTGGGGTGTAAATCAGTTTTATAAACTATTCTTCTGTTTCAGTTGACTCTTCTGCAACTACAACTTCTTCAGATACATTTTCAGTATCATCAGATAAAACAAGTTCGTCGCTGTCATCAGAAATCACAAGGCTGTCCTTAGTAACTTCCTCAGTATTGAGCTTAACTGAACGATATCTCTTCATACCAGTACCGGCAGGGATTAAGTTACCGATAAGTACGTTTTCCTTAAGTCCGAGAAGCGGATCAACCTTACCGTTGATTGCAGCTTCTGTAAGAACCTTGGTTGTTTCCTGGAAGGAAGCAGCTGAAAGGAATGAATTTGTAGCAAGAGATGCCTTTGTAATACCCAAAAGTACGTGGCTTCCTTCAGCAGGAGTCTTTCCTGCCTTTTCAAGCCCTTCATTGGCTTCAATGAAATCAAGGTAATCAACTGTTGAACCGGCAAGGAAATCTGAGTCATTTGGCTCTTCAATCTTAACCTTCTTAAGCATCTGACGAACAATAATCTCAATATGCTTATCATTAATATCAACACCCTGAAGTCTGTAAACTTTCTGAACTTCTCTGAGCATGTAATCCTGTACGGCACGAAGACCCTTAATCTTAAGGATATCGTGTGGATTTACGGAACCTTCGGTGAGTTCGTCACCGGCTTCAATAACATCGCCATCGGCAACTTTAATACGTGAACCGTATGGGATGAGGTAAGTCTTAATTGTACCGTCTTCCGAAGTAACTTCAACTTCACGTTTCTTCTTATTGTCCTTAATTTCAACCTTACCGGCAATTTCAGTAACAATAGCAAGACCCTTAGGTTTACGTGCTTCGAAAAGTTCCTGTACTCTAGGAAGACCCTGTGTAATATCACCGCCTGAAGCAGCGACACCACCAACGTGGAAAGTTCTCATGGTAAGCTGTGTACCAGGCTCACCGATTGACTGAGCGGCAATAATACCAACTGCTTCACCAACCTGAACGGCCTGACCTGTTGCCATGTTTGCACCGTAACACTTAGCACAAACGCCAAAGTGTGAACGACATGTAAGGATAGTTCTAATCTTAACCTTTTCTCTGCCTGTTGCAAGAATCTTTTCCGCACGCTTAGGTGTAATCATGTGGTTTCTCTTAACAATCATTTCGCCGTTGGCATCGTTGATAGTTTCAGCAGCGTAACGACCTGTGATTCTGTCCTTAAGAGATTCAATCGTTTCCTTACCATCCATGAAAGCAGAAACTTCCATGTATGGGATTTCTTCCTTACCTTCAGCACAATCAGTGATTCTGATGATAAGGTCCTGAGATACATCTACAAGACGTCTTGTAAGGTAACCTGAATCGGCGGTACGAAGAGCAGTATCTGAAAGACCTTTTCTTGCACCGTGAGCAGAAATGAAATATTCCAAAACGTCAAGACCCTGTCTGAATGAGGACTTAACAGGAAGTTCAATCGCTCTACCGGTTGTATCGGCCATAAGACCACGCCATGAACCTAACTGCTTAAGCTGTGAGTTAGAACCACGGGCACCTGAATCGGCCATCATGTAAATGTTGTTGTATTTATCAAAGCTGTCCAAAAGGGCATTGGTAAGTTCGCCATCGACCTCGTTCCAGGTAGTAATAACTTCCTTGTAACGCTCGTCTTCGGTTGTCATACCCATTCTGTAGTTCATGTTAATAGCTTCTACTCTCTCCTGAGCATCGCTAAGGAGTTTTTCCTTAACCTTTGGAACTGTCATGTCTGAAACAGAAACCGTAAGTGATGCCTTCGTAGAATACTTATAACCAGTAGCCTTAATGTCATCAAGTACTTCAGCGGTCTTAGTAGCACCGTGAGTATTAATAACCTTTTCAAGAATCTTCTTTAACTGCTTTTTGCCAACAAGGAAGTTAATTTCAGGATCAAGAGCCTTATCTTCATCTTCTCTGTTAACAAAGCCAAGGTCCTGAGGGATGATTTCGTTGAATAAAAGTCTTCCCAAAGTAGTTGGAACAGTCTTGGAAATTTCGTTACCGTCCTTATCCGTACCTGTCATTCTTACAAAGATTCTCTGCTGTAAAGTAATATCACCGTTTTCGTAAGCAAGGATAGCTTCATTCTTTGAATGATAGAAGAAACCAAAGAGCTCACGTGGTGTACAATAAACTTCTCTCTTTAAGAAGTCATAATTGTTAGCCTTAACCTTGTAAACCTTATTTTCAGAAACCTTACCGTTCTTGAATGCCTTGTAGAAATCATCTTCAGACTCAAAAACTTTAGCCTTTTCGTATGTTTCTTCGGCACCTTCGTCATAATAATGGTCAATAAGCTTTTCAATAGTAAGATAGTAAATACCAAGAACCATATCCTGTGAAGGAACGGCAACAGGGCCACCATCTGAAGGCTTAAGGAGGTTGTTAGGAGAAAGAAGAAGGAATCTGCATTCTGCCTGTGCCTCTACTGAAAGCGGAAGGTGAACAGCCATCTGGTCACCGTCGAAATCGGCGTTGAAAGCTGTACAAACAAGTGGATGAAGCTTAATAGCCTTACCTTCAACAAGGATTGGCTCGAAAGCCTGAATACCAAGTCTGTGAAGCGTCGGAGCACGGTTAAGCATAACCGGATGCTCTTTAATAACATCATCCAAAACATCCCAAACAGCAGGTTCGAGACGTTCAACCATATTCTTTGCGTTCTTAATATTGTGTGCAGTCTTGTTAGCAACAAGTTCCTTCATAACGAAAGGCTTAAAGAGTTCAATAGCCATTTCCTTAGGAAGACCACACTGATAAATCTTAAGTTCAGGTCCAACAACGATAACCGAACGTCCTGAGTAGTCAACACGCTTACCAAGGAGGTTCTGTCTGAAACGACCCTGCTTACCCTTTAACATATCTGAAAGGGACTTGAGTGCACGGTTACCCGGTCCTGTAACAGGACGGCCTCTACGACCGTTATCAATAAGTGCGTCAACAGCTTCCTGAAGCATACGCTTTTCGTTACGTACAATAATTTCAGGAGCCTTAAGCTCTAAGAGCTTAGCAAGACGGTTATTTCTGTTGATAATTCTTCTGTATAAGTCATTAAGGTCAGATGTGGCAAAACGACCGCCATCAAGCTGAACCATTGGACGAAGATCAGGAGGAATAACAGGGATAACCTTCATAATCATCCATTCAGGACGATTGCCACTGCTTCTGAAAGCTTCAACAACTTCAAGTCTCTTGAAGATTCTTGCTCTCTTCTGGCCGGAAGATTCATCCAACTCCTTCTTAAGTTCTTCAGCGTCCTTGTCAAGGTCGATATTTGAAAGAAGCTCATCAATAGCTTCAGCACCCATACCGGCTCTGAAAGCGTCATATCCGTACTGGTCAACAGCATCACGATATTCCTTTTCAGTAAGAACCTGCTTATACATAAGGTTCGTGTCACCTGCATCAAGAACAATGTAAGATGCAAAGTAAAGAACCTTTTCAAGTGACTTAGGTGTAAGGTCTAAGATAAGTCCCATTCTTGAAGGGATTCCTCTAAAGTACCAAACGTGTGAAACAGGGGCAGCAAGCTCAATTGAGCCCATTCTCTCACGACGAACGCTTGACTTTGTAACTTCAACGCCACAACGGTCGCAGACAATGCCCTTATGTTTAACTTTCTTATATTTACCACAATGACATTCCCAGTCTTTTGTAGGTCCAAATATTCTTTCGCAGAACAAGCCGTCTCTTTCAGGCTTAAGAGTTCTGTAATTAATTGTTTCAGGCTTAGTTACTTCACCATGTGACCATTCTCTGATCTTTTCAGGAGAAGCAAGTCCAATTTTAATCTTGTCGAATGAAATTGGTTGGTAGCTTGTATTATTTTCCATGGATTAAATATCCTTTCTGAAATACAAAATTAGCAGTAACATTATGAAGATTTACTCTTCATCGTCGGCGGAATCATCGTCATCAAATAAATCATCATAAGATGATTCATCATCGTCGTCTTCTACATCTACAAGTTCTTCACCCTGGAATTCCTGTGTAGTGTAACCGCCTCTCGAAAATTCTTCCTTGCTTGAGAAATTCTTTTCATTAAACAATGAATTGAATGTTGGTTCATCTTCAATAGATTCCTTAAGTTCAACTTCAGTGTCGTCTTCTTTAAGAACTCTTATATCAAGAGCAAGAGACTGAAGTTCCTTAATAAGAACCTTGAATGATTCCGGAATACCCGGCTCTGCAATGTTCTCACCTTTAATAATGGCTTCGTAAGTCTTTACACGGCCCACAACGTCATCTGACTTAACAGTAAGAATTTCCTGCAATGTGTAAGCAGCACCATATGCTTCCAAAGCCCAAACTTCCATTTCACCAAATCTCTGTCCACCGAACTGAGCTTTACCACCGAGTGGCTGCTGAGTAACGAGTGAGTAAGGACCTGTCGAACGAGCATGAATCTTATCATCAACAAGGTGATGCAACTTAAGATAATGCATGTGACCAATGGTAACAGGAGAATCAAAATACTCGCCTGTACGGCCATCGCGCAATCTTACCTTACCGTCTCTTGAGATTGGAACACCCTTCCACTCTTCTCTGTGGTCTAAGTGGTCTTCAAGATACTGCATTGTTTCTGCATCAACTGCATCTTTATATTTCTTCTTGAAATCGCTCCACTCACCATTTACATAGTCGTTAGCCATATCAAGAGTATCCATAATATCTTTTTCGTTTGCACCATCAAAAATTGGTGTCGAAATATTAAAACCAAGTGCCTTAGCAGCAAGACTAAGGTGAATTTCAAGCACCTGACCAATGTTCATACGTGAAGGAACGCCAAGTGGGTTAAGCACAATATCAAGCGGACGACCGTTTGGAAGGAATGGCATATCTTCAACAGGAAGGATACGTGAAACGACACCCTTGTTACCGTGACGACCGGCCATCTTATCACCAACGCTGATCTTTCTCTTCTGTGCAATATAAATACGAACCTGCTTGTTAACTCCCGGAGGAAGCTCATCGCCGTTTTCTCTGCTGAAAGTCTTTGCATCAACGACAATACCGTATGCACCGTGAGGAACCTTAAGTGAAGTATCTCTTACTTCTCTGGCCTTTTCACCGAAAATAGCCTTAAGAATTCTCTCTTCAGGTGTCTGTTCCTTTTCGCCCTTTGGAGTAACCTTACCAACAAGGATGTCACCGGCACGAACCTCTGCACCGATACGGATGATACCGTGTTCATCCAAATCTTTTCTTGCCTGTTCTGCAACGTTTGGAACGTCCACTGTTATTTCTTCAGGTCCAAGTTTTGTATCTCTTGCTTCACATTCATATTCTTCAATATGAACAGATGTGTAAACATCTTCCTGAACAAGTCTTTCGCTGAGGAGTACCGCATCTTCGTAGTTGTAACCTTCCCAGGTCATGAAACCAATAAGAGGGTTCTTACCAAGAGCAAGTTCGCCGTTAGCTGTTGAAGCACCGTCTGCAATAACTTCGCCTGCTTCAACATGATCGCCCTTAACAACGATCGGACGCTGGTTGTAGCAGTTAGACTGGTTACTTCTTGCGAATTTTGTAAGTTTATAATCTTCCGTAGTTTTGTCATCATCATACTTAAGTGTGATGCATGTTGATGTTGAGCGGGTAACAGTACCTGCCTTCTTAGCAACAACGCAGACACCAGAGTCAACGGCAACCTTATTTTCAATACCCGTACCAATAACGGCAGCTTCGGTTGTAAGAAGCGGAACCGCCTGACGCTGCATGTTTGAACCCATAAGAGCACGGTTAGCATCATCGTTCTGAAGGAACGGAATCATTGAAGTTGCAACAGAGAATACCATCTTAGGAGAAATATCCATAAGGTCAATCTCTGTCTTGTCATACTGAGAAATTTCATCTCTGTAACGACCGGAAATATTTGTATTAACGAAGTGTCCCTTTTCATCAAGCGGCTCGTTAGCCTGAGCAACGTGGAACTTATCTTCTTCATCTGCAGTAAGATAAATAACCTTATCCGTAACAACAGGGTTTGAAGGATCCTTCTTGTCAAGCACACGATAAGGAGCCTCTATAAAGCCGTATTCATTAATACGTGCATAAGAAGCAAGTGAGTTGATAAGACCGATGTTAGGTCCTTCAGGAGTCTCAATAGGACACATTCTTCCGTAATGTGTGTAGTGAACGTCTCGAACTTCGAAACCTGCACGATCTCTTGAAAGACCGCCCGGGCCAAGTGCCGAAAGTCTTCTCTTGTGAGCAAGCTCACCGAGAGGGTTGTTCTGATCCATGAACTGTGAAAGCTGTGAACTGCCAAAGAATTCCTTAACAGCTGCAGTTACAGGCTTAATATTAATAAGTGACTGAGGTGTTAAACTGTCAAGATCCAAAGTTGTCATTCTTTCCTTAACAACTCTTTCCATTCTCGTAAGACCGATTCTGTACTGGTTCTGTAACAATTCACCAACGGCCCTGATTCTTCTGTTACCAAGGTGGTCAATATCATCCGTTGTGCCCAAAGCAGTTGTTGGGTTGTTCACATCCTCGCTGTATGTAAGGTTAAAGAGGTAATTAATTGAAGCGATAATATCCTCCTTAGTGATATGCTTAGGAATAAGTTCAGCGATATTATCACGAATTGCCTGCTTTCTGTCCTCATCATTGTCATATTCTTCCAAAATCTTTGCAAGAACAGGATAATAAACGTCTTCATTAACGCCAAGTTCTTCAGTATCAAACTTAACGTAAGACTTAATGTCAACGGCAAGGTTGGAAATAACTCTTTCATTTCCTCTTTCCGTTTCCACAACAACATAAGCAACTGCTGCATTCTGGATATCTGTTGCCATTTCTTCGGTAACAATTTCTCCTGCTTTAGCAATTACTTTGCCCTTTTTGCTCTTTGCATAACTAACTGCATCCTCGGCAAGGGTATTGCCAACGATACGGTTCTTAAATGCAAGCTTCTTATTATATTTATAACGACCAACACGGGCAAGGTCATATCTCTTAGGGTCATAAAGCATACCGCCAAGAAGGCTTTCAGCGCTTTCAACGTTGAAAGGCTCGCCCGGGCGAATCTTTCTGTAAACTTCAAGAAGACCGCCTTCGTAGCTGTCATTAACATCTGCAGGCTCCTTCTCAAAAGTAGCCATAAGCTTTGGTTCCTCACCAAAGATATCAATAATCTCCTGCTTTGTTGCAAAGCCAAGAGCTCTGATAAATACCGTGATTGGTACTTTCTTCATTCTGTCGATTTTAACATAGAAAATATCGTTAGAATCAGTTTCATACTCTAACCATGCGCCACGGATCGGGATGATCTGCGAGGTGTAAAGCACCTTACCAAGCTTATCATGAGTAGAGTCAAAATATACACCGGCTGAACGAACGAGCTGTGAAACGATAACTCTTTCAGCTCCGTTTACAACGAACGTACCGGTTTCCGTCATTAACGGTAAATCGCCCATGAAAATTTCATGTTCCTTAAATTCACCCGTCTCTTTGTTGTGTAATCTTACCTTTACTTTAAGTGGTGCCGAGTACGTAGCATCTCTGTCCTTACACTCTTCAATGGTGTATTTGGCTTCGTCTCTGCATAATTTGTAGTCAACGAACTCGAGGCTCAAGTTGTTTGAATAATCCTCGATTGGTGAGATATCAGCGAATGCTTCTTTCAAGCCTTCGTTCAAGAACCAGTCATAACTGTCCTTCTGAATCTCAATAAAGTTCGGCATGTCCAGAACCTCTTTTTGTCTGGCAAAGCTTGCTCTTTGGCTTTTACCTGACTTTATAAGGTGGATTCTGTTCTTCTCCATGCTGACATTTCCTCCTTTGGTATATTTACACATCTGCTCGTTATCCGCGAATTAAGGTATTTTGGGCGCAATAGTCCAAAGCTCCACAATAGTGCAACTTATAATCTATCACAAGCCACTGTAATTGTCAACAAAATCTTATACCCGACATTATCCGGCCATTTAAGGGGAATTACATTTTGAAATCCTACATATATCCTCTATATAAAAAAGCGCAGGCAAATGCCTGCGCCAATAAACACTTACTACTCAGCCGTAGTTGTGTCTTCTTCTGTTTCGTCTTCTGAATCTGTTTCAGCTTCTGTTGCATCTTCAGTTTCTGTTTCTGTTTCAAGTTCTTCATCTGCTACAGGGTTTGAATTGTCTGCAACAAATTCCTGAACCTTCTGGTTAATCATTGAGAAGAGGAAATCTTCCTCTGTAAGTGATGAATAATAGGAAGAGAATGCTTCTACAGAATCATAACCGTAATTACCTGCGTATTCTTCCATAAGTTCATCATATTCCGTATCGCTTATTTCAATGCCTTCAGCTTCAGCAATAGCTTCAACAACCATTCTTTCCTTAAGTTCTTCTTCAGCAGACGCTTCCATCTCTGCGTTAAACTCATCTTCTGTCATACCGACAGCTTCAAGGTATTCTTCCAAAGTATAACCTGTTGAATAATAAATAATGTATTCCTGATATTCGGAATAATCAGTTACAAGTTCAGCCAATTCTTCGCTGTCATATGAAACAACAGTAGCGTTATCAATAACTGTATCCCAGATTTCTTCAATAACAGAG
>CAJOOB010000135.1 GCA_905236025.1 uncultured Lachnospiraceae bacterium | reverse complement strand
AAATACGGATCAACCTTACTTTGTAAATCACCCGGTAAAAATCCAAGATTCTCGCCCGCCTCAATTGCAGGTCTTGTAAGAATAATCCTGCTTACCTCATCATTTTTAAAGGCGTTTATGGCCATTGCCATTGCAAGGTAGGTTTTTCCTGTACCTGCAGGCCCGCATCCAAACACTACCGTGTTTTTCTTTATTGCATCAACATACTTTTTTTGGCCTATTGTCTTTGGTTTTATTGGTTTTCCCGCAATTGTTCTGCAAATTATATCTTCCGAAAGATTTATTACCTCATCTTCCTTATCTTCAAAAGCAAGAGAAATGGCGTAATCAACGCTCTGTTCGGTAATCTCATTACCTCTTCTTGCAAGTTCCGTAAGATTATTGATTACAGATTTTGCTCTTCCTACAGGTGTTGGTCCGCCTATTATTTTTAAACTGCCGTTTCTGTCAACTATTGAAACATGCAGGCTTTTTTCAATTTTCTTAAGATTTGAATCAAAATTCCCAAATACCGCTCCTGCGTATTCTGACGGAATATCATATATATCTTCAATTTCGCTCATTAAACCAATCTCCGTTTATATTCATAAATCCCTTATATTGTACAAAAAATTGCACTCTAATTCAATAGAATAAAATGCATCCATGTATATACATGGATGCATCTAAATATAGTCTAATTATATTTACGTTTTCTTGCAGCTTCAGACTTTTTCTTACGTCTTACACTTGGCTTCTCGTAATGCTCTCTCTTGCGAATTTCCTGCTGAATACCGGCCTTTGCGCAATTTCTCTTGAATCTTCTTAAAGCACTATCAAGACTTTCATTCTCTTTAACTATTACGTTAGACATTCTGTTCCAAACCTCCCTCCAGTTGCCGATTTTGTGCTAATACAACTGTTTGGGTATTAAATTGCACAAAAGAAATTATAACACAAATATTTAATACGTCAACAGTTTTTTACCATTAATATGTGGTAAAACGCACAAATCTAAAGCAATTAGTTATTCGAAGGGTTCTTAATGCCCCAGAATGTAACGTTTTCCCCGGCAACGGTAAAGGTCATTGTCTGATCTCTTGTAGCAAGTTCATTAGCCTGCTCAATCACATAGCCCTTATATACACCGCTTGAAAGCGTAAGTGTAATCGCAGAACCGTCTAACGACCATGTACCGCTGTATAAAGCGTTATCCGCACATGTGACCTTTCCGTCTGAAGAAAGTGTTATAAGTACATTACTTACCATACCGCTCGTTCCGTTCCAGTTAAGTGTCGGATCGTGGTATACAAATTCATATATACCGGCAACTTCACTCATTGTGTAGCTATCCGCCAATGTTTCTCCGGAATATTCATATACACCTGCAACCAGCCATCCGTCTTCATTTACATAAAGCTGATGTACATATACCTGATGTCCGTTAGAACTTTGTCCTCTTACATGATTAACCAAATAAATGCTTCCGTCATCATCCACAAGCACGGAGTTATGTCCCTGTGCCACCTGCGAAGTTCCAATACCATAGAAACTTGCGGAGTTATACATACCAAATAGTTTCAGACCTTTTAGCGTTGTGTATTTGTTTGCGGCCGTCGAATAACCAATCGTTGCCTCCCAGGATGTAAGGATTGCACTTGTACCGTTCATATCAACGTATGGACCCGTTACATCTTCGGAGCGGTAAACTCTCATGTTGTAACCGCCATCATATTCAAGGTTACCGTATGTAATGAAGAGATAATAGTAATCTCCAATCTGTTCAATATATGAACCTTCACCTGAATTGTAATAACCGCCTGCAATCTTGTAACCAAGGTATGGATCCGATGTATTTAATACATATTCATATGTTGTATCATAATCACGAAGGCCTGTTGAGCCATCAAGCTTGATCATATAAATACCCGCTGACCATGAACCGTATGTCATCCAAAGGTTTCCGTCTTCATCATAAAATACGGATGGATCGATTGCATTTACTTTACAATAATCTGTACTGTTATATCTGCTTGGGATATCTGCCGCACTGTCAATTCCAAGAACCTGTCCCAAATCAGAATACTCAAATCTTGTTACCGCATCACCCTTTAAAGTCATACGGATATTTAAGTTAAATGATGAGTCGCCAACAGCAACCTTCTTATATGCCGTAACATTAAGAGCTGACTTACCGTCTGCAGTTCCGTCAAAGCCTGAGAAAATAACTTCATCAACATATTCCCAGTCTCCGTCAAGACTGTCTGCCGTAAGAAGTACAATTGCAGAGTGCCAATCGTCGCCATTGATACTCATATACATACACCACTTACCCATCTCTTCATTCCAAATTACATCAGGAGCCCAGCAATTACCGGCAACAGATGAATTTGTATCTGTCTTACAATAACAATTCCAAACTTCTGCAAATAAATCTTCGTAATCCGATGAAATATTGTTTGTAAATGTTGTCCAGTTCATTAAATCCGTAGTCTTTGCCCACGCTCTGTGAGAACCGAAAATATAATATGTACCCGTTTCAGGATCCTTTACAATTGAAGGATCATGAACAGAAACCTTGTTAAAATCCGAATTACTTACGCCGTTAACATCATCGGCAGAAACCGTGATTGTCGGGCACATTGTAAGTAAAGGTGCCACAAGTGTTAAGATAAGAGCTGAAGTAACGATTGTTTCTTTAATCTTACCGTTCTTGTCATTTTTATCATTATCATTCCTGTCTTTTTTATTCTTCTTTTTAGAAATAACAACAATAATTACTACTACAACAACTACCGCACATACACCGCCTGCAATAAGTCCGATGAGAAGGCCTGTTGATAAACCTGCTCCCTCTGCAGAAATAGATGTCGTCTTAACAGTTAGTGTCTTTGTTTCACCTGCTGCTAAGGAATCAATTGTTGCTGAAGAAGTTTCAAGTGATGCCTCTCCGTTTTCAACATTTAACGTATATGTAACTGTTACGTCCGCCAGATCTGTTGTTGAACCATTATACACATCAACATAATATGTAATAACATCTCCGTTTGAATAACCGGTCTTATCCGTTCTTGTGGTAATCGTTACACCGTCATAATCACCTGAAACAGTAGTTATACCGTCTTCCTTTGTGTAATCAAGTGCGTAGGTTGTGACACAGGCACCAAACACTAACATAAGTGAAAGAAGCGCCATTGCCAACTGCTTGATCTTCTTCATAAAATCCTCTAACCTTTCCAAAATTATACAAAACTATTGAATCTGCGATTCGAGAACCTTTTTAACTTCCTCTAACGCATTTTCAATTCCTGCAGCGTTTTTGCCACCCGCCTGAGCCATGTTCGGTCTTCCGCCACCGCCACCTGCGACAAGTGGTGCGGTAAGCTTAATAAGATTTCCTGCATGAGCTCCCTTTGCAACTGCTGAATCTGTAGCCATGGCAATAAGGTTGACCTTGTCTTCGGCAAGTTTCGAAGCAATAAATACAACTCCGTCACCGATCTTGTTCTTAAGATTATCTCCAAGATTTCTTAAGTCGCCGGCTTCAACACCCTCAACTTTAACAGCAAGCAGTTTAACGCCCTTTATTAAAACGGCATCTGATGCATCTGCATTTACGGCACTGTTAGCCGCAGCCGCTTTAAGCTTTTCATTTTCGCTCTTTAACTGCTTAATTTCATCCTGCATCTGTTCAATTCTCTTTACAAGCATGTTTGGTTCTGACTTTGCAGTCTTTGCAGCTTCATTAAGGACTTGTTCAATATTTGCGTAGTATTCCATTAGTCCTTTTGAAGTAAGAGCTACTATTCTTCTGACTCCGGCAGCAACACCGGATTCGGAAATTATCTTAAATGCGCCAATTTCCGAAGTATTTTTAACATGAGTACCGCCACAGAATTCAACAGAGAATCCGTCACCCATGTTTACAACACGTACTTTTTCGCCGTACTTTTCGCCAAAAAGTGCCATTGCACCTGTCTTTTTGGCATCTTCTAACGACATTACCTTTGTATCAACAAGAAGGCCTTCTGCGATTTTTTCATTTACAATCTTTTCAACTTCTGCTATCTGATCTTTTGTCATTGCCTGTGAATAGCTAAAGTCAAATCTTGTTCTTTCGGCATCCTGGTATGAACCCTGCTGCTCAACACCGTCTCCCAAAACAATCTGAAGAGCCTTTTGAAGAAGGTGCGTAGCAGAATGATTTCTGCAGATACTTCCTCTTAAGTTTTCATCAACCACTAAAGAAGCCTTTTCGTTTACTGAGACACTTCCGCTGACAACAACGCCCACGTGGCCCACTCTGTTGTTTGGAAGCTTGATTGTATCTTTTACCTTAAATTCACCGTTTGCAGTCTTAATGATACCCGTATCACCAACCTGACCGCCCATGGTTGCATAAAAAGGTGTTGTTTTTACAACGATTGTACCTTCTTTGCCCTCGCTTAAAGAATCACACAATGCTTCATCCGTGCCGATTGCCACGATTTCGCTGTCTTCTTTAAGTTTTTCGTATCCGACAAATTCCGTCACAACACTTTCATCGAGGCTGTCAAACACAGCAGAACTGCTCACGGAAAGCTTTGCCGAGAAGTTTTGTCCTTCTCTTGCCTTCTGCTTTTGTTCTTCCATTGCCTGATAGAAGCCTTCTTCATCAACCGTGATTGATTCTTCTTCTGCCATTTCAACAGTAAGTTCAATCGGGAAACCGAATGTATCATATAAATAGAATGCAGACTTTCCGTCAATTGATTTCTTGTTTTCATTCTTAACGGTTGTAAGAATCTTGTTAAGTTCCTTCATACCGTTTTCAAGCGTGCTTTCAAAACGTTCAATTTCCTTTTGAAGTTCAGAAAGAATGAATGATTTATTCTTTACAAGAAGCGGATAACTCTCATTATATACTTCATCAATGTAAATTTCAGCAATCCTAAGAAGATTTTCTTTTGTAAGTCCCAAAACTCTTCCGTGTCTTACCGCACGTCTGATAAGTCTTCTGAGAATATATCCCGCGCCCGTATTTGAAGGAAGAAGCTTCGCCTCGTCTCCTATAAGCATTACGGAAGTACGGATATGATCAGATACAATACGCATGGACCTTGTCTTAACTTCGTCCTCACCGTATTTTGTATTAATTGTCTTTTCAATATATGCAATTGTTGCGCTAAAAAGGTCTGTACGGTAAACGTCTTTTGTTCCGTTAAGGAAGGCAAGAATTCTTTCAAGTCCCCAACCCGTATCGACGTTTTTCTTCTTTAATGGTGTAAGTGTGCCGTCATGATGCTTTTCGTACTGCATAAATACGTCATTACCAAGCTCCGTATACTTACCGCAGCTGCATCCGGGACCACAGTCAGGGCCACAATCTTCCACGTCTGCAATATAAAACATCTCAGAGTCAGGACCGCAAGGACCGTATTCAAGCCCCCACCAGTTATCTTCTGCAGGAAGATAATAAACATTTTCCTTCTTGAAACCTGATTCGATACGGCATTTGGCGCCTTCTTCGTCTCTTGGTGCATTTTCGTCACCTGCAAAAACCGTTGCTGCAAGATGATCCGCATCAAAGCCGAATACCTGTGTAAGAAGTTCGAAACTCCACTTACACCTGTCTTCTTTAAAGTAATCTCCAAGGCTCCAGCTACCCATCATTTCAAAGAATGTAACGTGGCTCTTGTCACCGACTGAATCAATATCATTTGTACGTACGCAACCCTGAACATTACAAAGCCTTGTTCCCATAGGGTGCTTTTGTCCCAAAAGATAAGGCATGAGCGGCTGCATACCCGCCACATTAAAAAGAACGCCCGTTGAACCGTCAGATACGAGTGAAACAGCACCGACATCAACATGTCCTCTTTCTTTATAGAATTCAATCCATTCTTTTCTAAGTTCCTTAGAAGTAAATTGCTTCATTACCAAAAACCTCATTTCGTCCTGAATATTAGAAACATCAAAATATATAGACTCAAAACGCATTTTATTGTCATTTTGAATCTATTATATTTATTCTAAAATATAAAATTTGTCAAAAATCCCCTGTTTTTCAGACACCGTAATTACTCATTTTCGTTAAGTGCTTCTTTTTCCTGCTTTTTATCCTTTCTCTTCCTTAATTCCTTACCAATGAATATACCAAGTACGGCAATTAAGACTAAAACAATAAACTCACCCAAGTACCATAAAAAGCTTCCCGCAAGTAAACTCATAACATATCCTCCATTGTTTCATAGTGTGTAATTATACCATAGCGCATATTCCTGTGCAATAAATTATGCTACGATATAAGACTTTTTTAATAATTTGATTTCACTAAAATTACTTATTGCAAAACCCTTCGTTTACTCTGTCCACGAACCTGTTTTTGCATACCGTCCGGCCAAGCCTTCCGCTCTTTCTATTATACCACTTTCATATCCAATTATTGCAAGTAATTTTATTGCATTTCTTGTTGTGGCTCTTCCCATACAGATTCTGTAATCAAACATGATATCATTTTCCTTGATTTCTTCTTTAAAATGGTAATTATCATATTCATTTTCAAGTATGGCTGTAAGTTCAATATCATGCGTTGCGGCAAAACAAATACTGTTATCTGTATTAAGGCTTCTTAAAATCTCTGAGGATGCGGCAATTCTTTCAACCGTATTTGTTCCTCTTAAAACCTCATCAACAAAGGCAACAATCTTCGTCTTTTTCTTTACAAAATCGACAATTCGTTTTAAAGCCTTTATTTCGACCATATAGTAGCTATCGCCACCTTCAATGTCATCTCTTAACGTCATTGAAGAAAGTATATCCGTGTGGAACGTCATAAATTCAGATGCCGTACAGGTATATAAAGTCTGAGCAAAAAGTAAATTTATGGCAACCGTCTTTAAAAACGTCGATTTACCTGATGCATTTGAACCTGTAATCAAAATACCGCATTTTGCGTTAATATCATTTGCAACAGGCTCTGACAAAAGCGAATGATACCCGTTTTTCATATCGATCGTTTTGCCTTCTTTAAATACAGGAACACAGAAACCAAGCTTTCCTTCTCCCTCTCTTAAAAGTGTTCTGTATGACGCAATTGCATACATCGCTTCAATGTTACCCAAAGATTCGTATAAATCCATAAAATCCTTCGAATACTTCTTTACATTATCCACCATGTTCGCAAAGATAATAAGATCTGCATGTGTAATAACTTTTATGTATTCAAGGAAAATGTCCACAAATGAGCCGCTTATCGAACCTGACTGCATAAAAGATGCGCCCCTTAAAACAGGTTTTATTTTCTTATAAACACTGCCAATATGTTCTGTTGCAGCCTTTATTTCTTCATAAGAGGCACGGCTTGCACCCGCCTCGTTTTTAAATTCAAGCGCGGATATGTTTTTTGCCGCATTCGCCATATTGCAAATATATTTAAAACATATGAAATAATTTTGCGTATCGGACTTTAACGCATAATACATGGTGACATTAATTATAAGCGCCAACACCACACATAAAATGCCTATTGCCGTATCAAGCACAAACATGACAATTGCTGCAAGTAACAATAAAAGATTCAGATAATGAACCGATTTTGATTTAATCTTCACATCGTAAAGTCTTTTAATAAAATCGTACACGGCAATGGATTTTGAACGTCCCATTTTTGCGTATTCATATTCAAGCATATATGCTTCTTCTCTGTTGTTTTCAAGATATTCCGCGATTCTGTCGCGCTTTTTTAAGACTTCATCATCAAACTGCGGCTCTCTTAAAATGTTGTAAAGGCACTCTTCACCACAGGATGAAGCGGTGTTATTAAGCTGTCTTATGTATATATCGTCAAGTCCTAAATCATTCCAGGTAATGTCATCAATTTCATGTTCATGTTGCATAGAATCAAAAAAACTCCTGATTCTGTTATATTCGTTATATGTATATTCTCTTTCAGACTCTTTACCGAAACTTTTCTTAATCCTGTCAATTGTTCTTCGTTTTGCGTTTTTGCCGGTTTTAATACCCTGATATATCAGAAAACATATTGCAAAAGCCGCAATTAGCACGTAATAATACCACTCCATCAAGCGTCTCTCCTTTTAGGTCAAAATGTAATTATAATCATGTATCATAATTATATCAGAAAACAGAAAAAATCAAATATAAAACAGCAAATATCGTTGATTATTGATATAAAATACAGTAAAATGAATATCAAATACAATTAATAGATGAAAGGATTATCATGTCTAAAATTAACGAAAAATTAATCGCGCATTATGAATTCAACAATCCGGATAATCTCGGGTATGACTCTTCAAAAAATCAGGCAAATATTGTTCCAATGGGTACAAATCCACCGGAATTAAGAGAAATCGCAGGCAGAAAAGCCGTATATCTCACAGCCGGTCCTTCTGACACTTCTTATTTTGAATTACCTGATTCAATCCTTACACAAATTTCAGATGATGATGGTTTCACATTGTCCGCATGGGTTTTCTACAATAATATGGGAAGCCCTTGGCAGAGACTTTTAGATATGGGCAGCAGCGCAGGAAAACCAAATTTCTTTATTACAAGAAACTTACGTACCGTATGTTTTGAAAACGAAGACCTGGCCGCAGATCCAGGAAAGCCGCTTCCACTTGGCGAATGGGTATTTGTAACTGTCACAATCACAGGTACAAAGGCCGGTACGGTAGGTAACGCAGGTCCTTGCGTATACGTAAACGGCGAACTTGCAAACGACGGAAAAATCAGCCAGACAACAAGCGGCAGATACGGCGCTTTAAGAAGATGGTTTGAAAACATTAAAGATACAGAGAAATTCCCAAAACGTTACATTGGAAAATCAATGTATGAAGTTGATGAAAACTTTGGCGGTGCAATTTCAGACATGCGCATGTATAACACAGTTCTTACGCAGGATGAAATCATTGAATCCATGTGCAGTTCACTCACCGATGAAGATATTTTAAACATTGCAAAGAATAAATACCTTACTTTCCCACAGGAAATCCTTACGGAAAACGCCACTCTTCCAACCACTCTTTTTAACAACAGAGTAAATGTAAAGTGGACTTCAAGCGATACAAACGCACTTTCATGCGAAGGCGTTATTGGTAACATTTCTTCACCAAAGGCCGTTACACTTAGTGCGACTTTAACAAAGGGAGAATACAGCGCTACAGAATCAAAGGATTTAAGCGTTATTCCAAATAATGTAATTCCTTATACTTTGGATGTTTTTGCCAACAAAAAAAGCATTGATATCAGCAAAACATTATACGGTATCTTCTTCGAAGATATTAATAACTCTGCCGATGGCGGTATTTACGCAGAACTTGTACAAAACCGTTCATTTGAAAACTTTACTTTTAAAAATTACAACCACACTTCCGGCGAAAACGGAATGACCGAAGGAAGAGTTCACAATCCTTTATATGCATGGTTTGGTGACACCGATAAATTAAACGTTCAAAGAACCGGCGGTTTAAATGAATTCTTTAATTTAAACGATCCTGAAAATAACGGTACTTTCGTTACCGCACAAGACGGCGCTGTTATATTTAACAGAGGCTTCTGCGATAATAAAGAACTTTGCTCAATGAATCTTATCAAGGCCGATGACTACGAATTCTCAATATGGGCAAAGAGTGAAAACGGCGGTACAATTTCTGCCGTATTATGCGACGATACAGGAAAAGAAATTTCCAATAAAGTGGCTATCGGCGTGGATAACAAAGAATGGGGCAAGTTCGGTTCAGAAGAAAAAATCATTCTTACACCTACTGAGTCCGCAATGGGCCAGTTAAAGCTTGAATTTAACGGAAGCGTATCAATTGATATGGTTTCACTCTTCCCTCAAAAAGTATGGGGAGCAACTAACGAAGACGGTTCAGCATCCGCTAACAAAAACTATCTCGGTAACCCTAACTACCGTTTGAGAAAAGACCTTGTTCAGACTTTGAAAGATTTAAAGCCTTCTTTCTTAAGATTCCCGGGCGGCTGTATTTCAGAAGGTTCATATATCTGGGATAACGTTTATGATTGGAAAGATTCTGTTGGCGAAATTGAAATTCGTAAGGAAAACTTCAATGTCTGGGGTTACGTAATGACAATGGGCCTTGGATATATGGAATACTTCCAGCTTGCTGAAGATCTTAACGCAGAACCTCTTCCTGTAATGGCTTGCGGCGTTTT
>CAJOOB010000134.1 GCA_905236025.1 uncultured Lachnospiraceae bacterium | reverse complement strand
TTTTCGCTTTCATATAAAGGTAAATCTTCTGTTTCAAGAACTTTGTAAGAATGGCCAAGGAAGCCTAAAGATTCCTTAACATCTTCAATTCCAAATGTTTTGTGTTCAAAAATAAGTATATTCATATAACCAACCGATACATAATCAAAATCTAAAACAAAATTTCTTTTTACATTATACCATAAAGCGCCGGTAATCCCAACCCGAATTACATATCAATATTGTATTTTTTACAAAAACGACACAAATAGTTTAAAAAATAAATTATTTAGTCATTGACATAATCAAAAATGTGGTGTATGTTATTGGTAACATAGGATCAGTATAGGGATGACTGTACCCATATATCGATAAAATAAAACCAAGCATAAAAAGGATTTTATGTGGTTAATCTACGAACAAGGAGGTGATTCGGATGATTAACAGTGCTTACAGTTATTATTTAGCAGAATATGTCAATAATGCTTCTTCAGGCGGCAGATACGGCACTCAGAAAAAAGGAGACATCAAGGATGTCTATTCTGACATGCTCAAATCTAACCGCTTTTCTCCATTGTATAAAATTAATGAAAAGACCGGCGCTCAGGAATATGCCATAGATTTAAAAGAAAAATCTACGGCTTTGGTTGATATTGCCTCCTCATTATCAGCAAACAACGACACGGAACTTTCAGGTTTTGGCAAAAAACAGGCCATGTCTTCTAATCAAAATGCAGCAATAGCCAGATATAACGGTAACGAATCCGAATCAGCCGACGATCAGTATGAATTACATATTGATTCCCTTGCAAAACCACAGGAAAATATAAGCCGTATGCTCCCTTCCGATTCAAGTGTTCTTGAAAAAGGTTCATACGCATTCGACTTAAATATAAGCGGATATTCATATGAATTCCAGTTTAACGTAAGCGGAAACGATACAAACAAGACCACCTTTGAAAAACTCTCCCGTTTGTTTAACCGTTCAAACGTTGGTATTAAGGCAACGATTTTGGAACAGGGAGGAAATATAGGTATACGATTCACTTCCGAATCCACAGGTCTTGTTGATAAGCAGATTAACGGCGTTGACGCAGATTTGTTATTCACAATAAGGCATAACACAGATTCAGATTCTAATGTTGTTAAGGCTTTGGGGCTTGATAACGTAACGCAAAAGCCGGCAAACGCCGAGTTTACGGTTAACGGTGTCAGCGCTTCATCCGAAACAAACGACATCATTATTGATAAGAAATTTGAAGTCACACTTACTTCCGACACTCCGGGTGACAACGAAACCATTATTGGCTTCAAACCGGATGTGGAAGCGGTTTTAGATAATATTCATGATTTAGTAAATAACTTTAATTCAATGTTTGACTTAGCGGATGATAAGTCCACTCTCAAAGGAGAAAACGCAGGCAGTGATAACTTTGAAACCTCAAGATTGCAAAGGGAATTTAGAGGTATTGCAAATCTTTACCGTGACAAGCTTGGAGATTCAGGCCTCTCCATTGACGAAAACGGTCGAATCTCAGTGGATGACGAAGCCGTCATTAAGTCCGCGGACAACGGAAAATTAAAAGACACCATTAAATCAATGGAATCCTTTAAAAATGCAATTTTAAAGAAAGCAAACTCAATTTCCATTGACCCGATGAAATACGTTGACAAGAAGTTAATTGCATACCCTAACCCGATTAACTCCTTCACAAAGCCGTATGTTTCATCAATATACAGCGGCATGATGTATAACGGTGCCGTATAAAACAGATAAATTATCTCGCCCAATCGTCTGATTGGGCGAGTTTTTTATTCTTTACATTGTTTTTACTTGGGCTTAAAATATTTATATATTATTCTATGGGAGGAATTATGACAAACGAAACGATAATTGAAACCACAAACCTCACTAAGATTTACGGCAGACGTAAGGTTGTGGATTCAGTAAATTTGAGTATCAAACGCGGTTCCATTTACGGCCTTATCGGGCGTAACGGTGCCGGAAAAACGACAATTTTAAAAATGATAGCAGGCACCGCTGCCCCATCTTTCGGAACGGTTACTTTAAGCAGTGACGAAAACGAAACTTATTCTTTAAAAAGAAAGTCAATGGGCACACTTATTGAAGATCCCGGCCTTTTTTACGAAATGTCAGCCTTTGATAATCTTAAAATGAAGGCAATCGCCCTTGGATGTTACGACAAAAATGAGATTAACGAAATCCTTTCACTCATCGGCCTTTCAAATACGGGAAAGAAGAAGGCCGGAAAGTTTTCTTTGGGTATGAGGCAAAGACTCGGTATTGGTCTTGCTTTAGTAGGCAACCCAAAAACGCTTATTTTGGATGAGCCGATAAACGGCCTTGATCCTCAGGGGATTGTTGAAATAAGGGAGCTTTTACTTAAACTGAATAATGAAAAAGGCATTACTATCCTGATTTCAAGCCACATTCTTTCAGAGCTTTCGAGACTTGTTTCTCATTACGGCATTATTGACCATGGCTGTATTTTAGAGGAACTTACGGCTGACGAACTCATGAATAAATGTTCAACAAGACTTGAAATTGCAACGGATAATCCTTCTTTAACCGCTGAAGTCTTAAAAGAAAAAGGTTATGTAAATTTTGAAATATGCGAAAACAACAGGATCAGAATCTACGAAAGACTTGAAGAAGCGGCTTCCCTCAATAAATTACTTGTTGAAAAAGGAATTATGGTTTCACATCTTGCTGTAAACTCCACGGATGTTGAAAATTATTTCCTTGATATTACGGGCAAAGGGGGATTGAAGAATGCTTAACTTAATTAAAATGAACCTTTATAAATTCCCACGAAGCAGATGCGTTTACGTGTGTTCAATCATCACGGTTTTAATTTTGCTTATTTCTGCACTTGCAAACAGGGGAACACAGGAAACTTACGTTTATTATGACGAAGAAGAAATGGATTTGTACGAAACTATGTTAGATGAAGACTCAGACTCTGAATATATCATTGAAGAGGCCGATCCATCAGAAGATTACACGTATATAATAACAACCAAAATCAATATTTGGGAGGATTTCTTAAGTTTTATCACCTCAGCATTATTCCTTATTATTTTTGGAATCAGCGCAATTTTACTTGCAACGGCTGAGTTTGCAAACGGTTTTATAAAAACCATCGCTCCTCAGGTTAAAAAATGGCAGATACCTCTTGCAAAATTCATATCTCTGGGTATTTATTTTATTTGTTTTACTTTATTTTCATTTATTGTAAGAGCCTTACTTTTAACGCTTTTATGCAAGGTCAGTTTTTCTGTGCCGGAGGATTTTGTATCCGACTTACTTATTGCATTGTTATACATATTTGCATACACGGTTACCTTTACATCAATTACTTATATTGTAAAATCAAAGGCAGCGGGTATTGTTTTGGGCTTAGTTGAACTTTTAGGTGTTCCTTCACTCGTTTATGCACTCCTTACCCTTGCCGCAGAAGCAATTTTTGACATAACCATTGAACCTTTCAAATATTCTATTTGCGCAGGTTTTATGGATGCTTCAAAAACCATGTATATTGTACTTTGTTTTGTTTATTTAATCGTTACTTCAGCGCTTGCAGCATTTATCACTGAAAAAACCGATTTAAACAAATAATAAAGAGGTGATTATATGGCCGGAAACATTTTTGATTATCTTATGTGGCGCGGAGACATTACTTTTTCCGAATCTGCATTTAATGAAGTTGATAACGTGATTTTATCAACACTTATTTACACTGACTTTTCAAAGATTGTCAAAGATAAGGGAGAGAAAATTACCGTTAAAGATGCAGCCGCAGCTTATTCAAAGCTTTACGGCAGAAAGGAATTTGATAAATCCCTTCCAATTGCACAAAACGCCCCTGTCCTCCTCTTTGCAATGTCAGAAACACAGCGTTTTAAAAACGTTGCATTACGAAATTTCGTAAAAAAAACGGATAAAGATGTAGGAATACAGTTTGCGGCCATCGGCACGGATATTTCCAAAGAACTTTCGGTTATCATCTTTAAAGGCACAGATTCAACAATGGTCGGCTGGCAGGAAGACTTTGATATGTCTTACAGGATTGTCCCTTCGCAAAAGGAGGCAAAATCTTACATTAACAGCTTTATTTTAGATGATTCAAAGGATGAAAACCTTAAAAAACCAAAGAATTACATTGTTTGCGGACACTCCAAGGGTGGAAACCTCGCACTTTATGCGGCCGCTATGTGTAAAGATGAATATAAATCAAGGATTAAAACGATTTATACTAACGACGGTTTAGGATTTGATAAGGAGGCGCCAATTTGGGATAAGTTTCCTTTGATTCAAAAGAAAATCACGGCCATCATCCCAAAGGAAAGCTTTGTGGGCGTTTTGTATGACTGCCCGGTTAAGCAGACGGTTATTGAGAGTACGGACAAGGGCTTTAATGAGCATAATATGTTTAACTGGCAGGTTTGCGGTACTAAATTAATTAAAGAAGATGATACCACCTTTTACTCAAAAGTGCTTGCAAACGCTTACAAAAACTGGATGTCCTCGCTTAAACTTAATGACCGCGCGGTTCTTACAATTACCCTTTTTACAATGCTGTATAATTCCGGAATGGATGATTTTTCGAAGCTTTCCGAGGATTTGTTAAACGGAACATTTAATATCATTAAAAACATGAAGGGGATTGATAAGCTTGACAGAAAGCGTACAATGAAGATTATTGGGGATTTCCTTGCGGAATATAAAAATTCATACATTGAGATAAAAAAAGGCAGATAATATGACTAAAGATTTGGTTTTGGCAATTTTAAAAAACAGCGATACTTATATTTCCGGAGAAGCGATTAGTAAAGAACTTGGGATTTCAAGGGCTGCGGTTAACACTGCGGTCAAATCCCTGCGCGATGCCGGCTTTGTTATTGATTCTGTGAATAACAGAGGATATTTATTAAAGAGTTCGCCCGATACCCTCTCATACGGCGATATTCTGGCTCACCTTTCAAAAGAGAGAATGGAAAACGTTAAGGTTTTTGATGAAATCCCTTCAACAAATGATTACGCAAGGGAACTTGCATTAAGCGGCGCGCCGGATAAAACTGTTGTTATTTCCAATTGCCAGACTAAGGGAAAAGGAAGGCGTGGAAGAAGTTTCGCATCCCCAAAGGGTGTAGGAATTTACCTTTCTGTCATCTTTAAACCTGACTGTCTTCCAAAAGATACTGTTTCAGTCACAGCACAAACTGCGGTTGCAATGTGTAACGCAATTAATTCTTCTTGTAATATTATGCCAAAAATCAAGTGGGTTAACGACTTAATCATTAATCAAAAAAAGATTTGCGGAATACTTACGGAAATGGGAATTGAAGCAGAGACGGGACATATTCAGTATTTGATTATCGGAATTGGGATTAATGCAAATCACAAACTTTCTGATTTCCCAAAAGAAATCCGGGATTTTGCCTCTTCAATTATGCTTGAAACGGAAAATGTCGTAAACAGAGCAAAGCTTGCGGCCCAAATGATTAAAGAGCTTGATATATTAAGGGACAATATGGAAGATATCACCGCTTACCTTAATGAATACAAGGATTTAAGCGCAACCTTAAATAAGGACGTTAAAATTATTTCTAATGAAGACGAAAAAATTGGAAAAGCCATTGATATTAACAACGACTTCTCCCTTAAAATCAAATACCCTGACGGTACAATAAAAGATGTTTCTTCCGGAGAGGTTTCCGTAAGAGGTCTTTACGGTTATAGCGACTAAGCCTTCCTAATTGGAAGGCTTTTTATTTCTTGGAAGAATTAAAACACCCGGTTTTTCATCATCCACAGAGGATATCATCCCCATCATTTTCTTATACTCTTCACAAACCTCGGTTTCCGAAAAATAATCTTTGTTTTCATCCAAAGTTCCGTTATTTGCAGCTTCAATTATTTTGCCGTAGCGGCCGTTAAAGCTGTTATATAACTCGTAGCATTTAGCGCACATTTTTACCTCATAAAAATAATTACAAATTTGTTATTTATTCATGTTAGGGGCAGGAATATATTCTGCATTTACCTTTGGTATTTCATTCATATCAGGGCCAATATAAAAACTTGTATGCGGTGGTTGATTATATGCGGAGTTTTGCCATGCAATTGCAAGTCTGTACATATAATCATGCATGAATGTATAGAACCTGTGCTTTGTATAATCTGTTGTCGTGTATATTCTAAGGAAGGTGGAATCTTTTCCACGAAGCACCAGATCCTCTCTCCAGTCTCCAAAGATACTTGCCTGTACGCAAGGATTTCCCTTTGTTCCGTTATTTCCCATACACTTATCCGAAGTCCAGATTATATCCATCTCTTCCGTAACATAATTCCACTTATAAAGCTTTGGTATGCTTACGCAGGTTTCGTATCCATACCAGTCGTGGTCAAAAAGTTCTCTTAATAAATCTCCGTCCCACCATGTTGCAAAATTGATTGCTCGCGGTGATTCGTCAGAGATTTTTTCTCCGGTTTTATAATTATATAAACCAAAGCCGTGTAATACCCATGTCTGATTTCCTTCATATCTTGGGTCAATCTTTGCTGTCAATCCTCTTTCTGTATCTCTGCCCGTAAATTCACCGTATCTTATTTCTCCGGTTCCCGCATCATGCGCTTCAAAGCCATACGGAATATGCGCATGCTCGTGTATTCCAAAGAAATCAAGACCTTTTGAGTCTTTTGTAAATCTTCCCACATGCATTGCATCGCCGTGCTCTAAGCCGGTTGAATAAAGACCTGTCCCGTCTTCATCAATGACGCAGGCACCGTATATGATTTCGTCGCAACCGTCGCCATCGACATCACCAACCGAAAGACTGTGGAAGCCCTGATTTGTATATTCAATGTTTTGTGTATAATCCGCCCTGAATTTCCAGCGTTTCACAAGTTTTTTATCTTTTATATCGTATGCAACAAGGTTTGTCGGTCTGCCGTGATCATAATATCCTCTGCACATAACAACCGAAGGATGCACGCCGTCTAAATATGCAACGCATGCTAAGAATCTGTCCACACGGTTGCCCCAGGAATCGCCGTATTCTGCAATTGTGCCTCTGCCCGGGTCGTATTTGACAGTGTCAAGGGCTTTACCTGTGCGGCCATCGAAAAGAGTAAGATATTCATCTCCTTCTAAGATAAAGCCATCCTTGTTTCTAAAGTCAGCATCAGCCTTTCCAATCACATTTCCCAAACCGTCTTTTGTGCCGTCCGCAGTCTTAAGTACCATCTCGGCATACCCGTCTGCATCAAAATCATACACCATAAACTGCGTATAATGCGCACCGCATCTTATATTTGGGCCAAGGTCTATTCTCCAAAGCCTTGTTCCGTCAAGCTTATACGCATCCATGTAACAAATCCCGGAATAACCCTTGTGGCTGTTATCCTTGCCGTTACAATACCATTTTAAGACAATTTCGTATTCTCCGTCGCCGTCTAAATCGGCTACCGTGGCGTCATTTGCGGTATATGGATATATAAGGCCGTCCGGTGTTTCATAATCCGCCGGTTTATCAATCTTTATATCAAGGAAATTATGCTTCCAAGGCTTTACTTTCTTTGATTTATCAACTTCTTTTCCGTCAATAACCATGCGCACTTCGTATTCCGTATTCAAAGTGCCCTCTTCATGAATGTAATCAGTTGGACCAAAAAGCGGTGTTTTTGTGATTAACTCACCGTTTGCGTAAATATTAAAGGCTGCGTTTTTATCATATTCGTACGCACAAAGTCTCCACGCAAGAAAAACTCCCTTTAAGGTATATACGGCAATTAAGCCTCTGTCCAAGGTCTCTAACTGCCTTTTTCTAATCTCTGCACTTACCTTTGTCGTAACCTCTTGTCTTGTAATCTCACCGTTCGCGCCGATAGCCGCAACAATGTATTTATATTCTCTGTCGGTCACAACATCTTCATCTGTAAAGACAAAATTTTCGTCTCCAGAAAATCCTTTTGCGTAGCGGACACCAATGAGCTTTTCGTTTGCAAATTCAGGTTTAAAGTAAATGCGGTACATAAATGCGTCTTTTATACCTGAAAATGAAAGAGTTACCTTATTTTCGGTCTGTTCAAAAACCTTAAGATTCAATTCACAATTTGCATCTGATTTTGTGGCAACACCGTTTTCTGCGACCTTTACGGTTACTGTCTCGCTTACTTTTCCAACAAAACCAAATTCATCAATTTTTGCAACGCTGTATTCATATGAAGCAGTAGCAAAGCAGTCTGTATCTGTAAATGTATTTCCCTTTATTATTATTTCCTTAGGGTCTTTTCCGGAACCGAGAAGTTTTTTATACACCTTATATTCAGTGTCTTTTGTATTATTATCGCATTCGAAGTTAAGCACTACCTCATATGATGACACAGTGTGAGAAAGCTCGTAAAAATCTCTGAAGCACTCTCTTGTTTTTAGATATGCGTATGAGGTTTTTATTTCGTCTAGGTTATTATCGGCAAGAGCAACATCTGTATGCAGTACATTGCCTTTAGTATCAAGCGGATTTTCTTTTAATAACTTATCTTTATTTAAAAGTTTTGCACATGCCTTTAAATTTTCAGGTATTTCCTTTATTCTTTCAGATATTTCAATTCCCTGTATGCAAACGTACTTTCCGTGAAATTCAACCGGCAAAACGCCGTTTTGTACGGTAACCGTATAATCCGCTTTCATGATGGTTCTGTCATTTACCCAGATTGAGCCGATCTTTTTATCATTTAAATGAACAAATGTGGTAACGTCGCCATCGTCATTTAAATCCCCTGCATATATTCTTATATTGTATTCCCCGTCTTTAAAGGTTATTTCATACTTATCTTTTGAGACTTCCTTAATTAACCCACTTTCGTCCTTACATACATTATCCTCAAACTTAAATAACATTCTTTTGCCCACCTTTTTTGAATATAAAACCACAGAAGACGCTTTTAACATCCTCTGTGGTCAATTATTATAAGAAATCCTTAATTTTTTTACTTCTAACCGGGTTTCTGAGTTTTCTTAAGGCCTTTGCCTCAATCTGTCTTATACGCTCACGGGTTACATTAAATATTTTACCAACTTCTTCAAGCGTTCTTGGATGTCCGTCTTCAAGTCCGAATCTTAAAATAACGACTTGTCTTTCTCTTTCCTTAAGATCCTGTAAAAGAGTATTAATCTGTTCCTTAAGCATTACATTTTCAATGTTCTGTTCCGGTGTAATTGTGTTATTATCCGCAACAAAGTCACCAAGGTTTGAATCATCCTCTTCACCGATCGGAGTTTCAAGAGATGCCGGTTCTCTGGCTATTTGCATGATTTCAAGAACTCTTTCTTCTGTCATTCCAAGTGCATTTGCAAGCTCAAGTGTTGACGGCTCATAACCAAGTTCAAGCGTAAGCTTTCTCTGCATCTTTGAAAGACGGTTGATTGTTTCAACCATATGTACGGGAACTCTGATTGTTCTTGCCTGGTCGGCGAGCGCTCTCGTTACTGACTGACGAATCCACCATGTTGCGTATGTTGAAAGCTTATATCCCTTTGTATAATCAAACTTTTCAACGCCCTTAATAAGGCCAAGGTTACCTTCCTGAACCAAATCAAGGAAGCTCATGCCTCTTCCCGTATATCTTTTTGCAATACTTACAACAAGACGTAAGTTTGCTTCCACAAGTCTTTGTTTTGCATATTCATCGCCGTCTGACTTAAGTTTTGCAAGTCTTAATTCTTCTTCCGGTGTAAGAAGTGCAACCGTACCAATTTCCTTTAAGTACATACGTACAGGATCTTCTGTACCAACGCCGTCAAGTAAATCGGCAGGATCAATATCAACTTCTTCCTCTTCATCTTCGTTGAATTCTGAATCATCATCATCGAGGAAGCTTGTGTCAATCTCAACCATTTCTTCGTCCATGGTTTCAATATCGCCTTCAATGACATCTATCTTGTTGTCATCAAGATACTGGTAAACCGCTTCCATCTGATCAACACTTATAATAATGTCGGCAAAAACTTCGTTTATCTCTTTAACTTTGATTGTATTCTTATTAAGGTTACCCTTTTTAAGAAGCATCTTTAAGCATTCAGCCATGAGTTCAGGTGTAAGTTCCTTTGTCGGCTCTGCTTTTTTAGCGCCTTCAGCAGCAATATCACTGATACTGTCCGTATCTTCCCCGATATCTTTTTCAAGAACCTCGTAGATTTTGTTAATATCCGGTAAAGCTTCGGATGCAATTTCTTCCTCTTTATTTTCAGCCTTTGCTTTTGGCTTCTTTGCTACAGGCTTCTTTGCCGTTTTTTCTTCTTTTACTTCTTCTTTTGCAGCTTTTTTTGCTGTTGTTTTTGTTTCTTTTACTGTTTCCTTTGCAGCCTTCTTTACTGTCTCTGCCTTTGTTTCCTTCACTGCTTTCTTTTCAGTTTCTGCCTTTGTTTCCTTCACCGTTTTCTTTGCTGCAGGTTTCTTTGCTGTTTTTTCTTCTTTTACAGCCTTTTTAGCTGTTGTTTTTGTTTCCTTTTTAGTTGTTTCTTTTTTTGCTGCTGCTTTCTTTGCAGTTGCTTCCTTTTCCGTCTTAACTGTCTTTGCCATCTCTTTACACACTTCCGTAATGTATTTTTATATATGTTTTATACTGTTCTGATTTTTATTGCCCCGCTTACGTTTGTAATATCTACATTTTCGTATTCTCCGCCTGACTCTCCGTCTATTGTCCAGGCCACTTTTTCGTCAAACTCAAATGTAACTTTTTCACTCTTAAATCTAATAACGTATCCCGACTCTGCCTTGCCGCTTAATAAATCGCCGGCAATCATGTTTAATTCAACAGGGTTCTTTGGCATCTTTACAAGAGTAACTTCGAACACTCCGTCTGACAGGGATATATCCAAGCCCGGTATATTTTTGAAACCGCCGACCGAATCCGAATTCGAGACCATTCCGTATATGTATTTACCTTCAATCACTCTTCCGTCTGAGATACACTTTAGACCGTAATCACGTAAAGATACTAACGACTTAATACCTTCAATGATGTACGCGCCGTGTCCCAACATATTTTTCATATCCTGTGGTGTTTGGTAAGATACATCCGTAAACGCTCCAAATGCCGCAACATATGCAAAGGTTTTATCCTGAAACATACCTGCATCAATTTCCATTGGGGTTTCGGTTGCAGCAATTTCCGCCGCTTTTATCATATCTTTTGGAAGGCCTAATGTGTTACCAAAATCATTGGTGGAGCCTGCCGGTATATACCCAAGCACAGGCCTTTTTGTTTTTTCAACCTTCATAAGACCGTTAAAGGCTTCATTTAAAGTTCCATCTCCGCCGCAAACCACTACTTCATCAAATTCAGATGCGTACTCCGCAATTTTTTCGGTGGCATCTCCTGCTTTTTGCGTCTGATAGATTTCAACCCTAAACTTTGCCTTGATAAAGATATCTATAATATCAACCAGGAAATTTTTTATTAAGCCTTTTCCTGATTTGGCATTATAAATCAATAACAATTTTTTCATAATTTTTATGCCTGAAATCATCTGCGAAAACCGTACTTTATATGTATAAAGCACTGTTTTATATCTTTTTGTTCATTTTTTTGTGCGATACACTGTAGAATTATAGCACAATTCTTCAATTTTGGGTATAGGCACTTTATTTTTTCTTAAAAATCTGATAAAATAAATCAAGATTTTTTATTGGAGGGCATGATGAAAAGTAAAACTCTAAAGCAGAGAAAGTACCCTGACAGAGGTAATGCAGCTATTGGCTTCATACTTTTCTTTTATCTTTTTATATTTTTATATGCCCTTTATTATCATGGACAAAATTATATTTTTTCACCGGAAAATGTTCTCAGATTTTTCAGAGGTCTTGAAATTTTTGTGGTTGTTTTTTCTTTCTTTGTTATTTCACCAAGAAAATCCAAGCATACTTTTTCTCTTAAAACATGGATTATGCTTTGTATTTTACCAATTTTTACCTATGCGTTTTTATTTTATATAATTAAAGACCAGTTTGAAAATGACAGAATCCGCACATATATTCTCTGTTTTGCATGTATCTTCTTCTCGTTTTTTGCTTTTTCGGAGAGATTCATTCAGTACAAAACAAGCGGTTTTGAAGAAAATGCCGTGATTAAAAAAATCCGTTTTCTTCCCGTTTTATTAAATATAATACTGGCAGTTTTTGTATTTGCAACAATCATAAAGGTGGCAACACCTGTTGAAACAAAAACCCCGACTACATACAACTACGTAACTTCGCCGCAGGAAGATTATACACTTAAGACTTGCAGGTATTACAATGAAGATACAAAGGAATACACCTATTCCGTTTGCTTATATAAGAACTGCAAGGATGTGGAAGTCAAGCTTATCGGTACCTGGAAATACCAGGAAACCGCAATTATGGAAATTCCTGTTGAAACTGACTCAGAATTAATATGTCTTTGGACATCCGATACAACGTTTAGCATTAACGGCACGGAATACTCGGTAAATGAATAAAAATCGGTAGTGATTACTCTTCACTACCGTTTTCTTTATACATATCTTCTTTTCTCTTTTTTGCTCTTTCATGCAACCTTATCATGAAGTGCATGATTATAGGAATAAATACCATGCAAAACATTGCTACCAAAAACATATTGTTGCCAAAAGGAGTGTCAATAAAGGCAAAGATTATGGCTATCAGCCATACAATTGCAATTATTATAATCCCTGTCCAGGCAATTACTTTTTTCATTTAATTTCTCCTAAGTCTTATTTTATTCTGAAACTATTTTTACGGTTGCACTCGTGCCAAGTCTGTCAGCGCCTGCATTAATCATATTTAAAGCAGTTTCCTTATCCCTGATTCCGCCGGAGGCTTTTACTTTTGCCTTAGAACCAACCGTCTTTTTCATTAATGCAACGTCTTCTTTCGTGGCGCCCCCCTTAGAAAAGCCCGTGGATGTCTTTACAAAATCGGCACCCGCAGATACCGCAAGCTCACACGCCTTAACCTTTTCTGCATCAGTTAAAAGGCAGGTCTCAATTATAACCTTAAGAGTATTTCCTCCGCAAGCCTCTTTTACAGCCTTTATGTCAGAAAGAACATAATCATAATTCTTATCTTTTAATGCCCCTACATTTATTACCATATCAATCTCATCGGCCCCGGCTTTAACAGCCGACTTCGTTTCAAAAACCTTGACCTCGCTTGATACGCTTCCCAAAGGGAAACCTACAACCGTACAGACTTTTACGTCACTTCCCATAAGCTCTTTTTTTACCAAAGCCGTTCTGTATTCATTTACACAAACTGAAGCAAAATCATATTCTTTTGCCTCGTTACAAACTTTAATGATTTCTTCTTTTGACGCATCCGGCTTAAGAAGTGTATGGTCAAATAATTTAGTATCCATTTTTTCTCCTTATACTCTGTAAAAATCTTCAATATGTTTCATTTCTCTTGGTATATCAAGATGTCTTGAACAGTTACCCATACACTGATTGCAGTTTCTGCATACTTCCGCATTTACTTCAAGCTGCACATACCTTTCATGCGAGGCAGATATGCCAAGATAAACGGATGAATTGTACACCTCAAAAACCTTTGGAATATTGATTCCGTGTGGGCACGGCATACAGTAATAGCACTTGGTGCAGTCAATAATAGGATTTGCGTAATACGTCTGACACATCTGTCTGTAACAGCTTATATAATTTGCATTCTTGGTCGGAACATACTTATCAAGGTATTTTACAACGTCTTCTACTTCACCCGGATAAATGGTGTCAAAAAGCATTGATGAAATACCCTCTCTTGACCATATATAATTCAAACTCCACTCAAGCGGTGTGAAATCCTGAACAAGAAGCTTTAAAACATTTGGAGGAAGCTTTAAAAGTTTTCCGTCTTTTGTCGGATTTGATGCAAAAACTTTAATCCCTCTTTCATTTGCAATCCTTACCATGTCAACGGTTGCAACTCTGCCCGCATCCACATAATTAATTTCAAGATTACAAAAATCCCAATCAAACGCAGAGGCAATAACAGGGAAGAAATCATTGTCATCATCCGCATAAGAAAAGCCCACTTTCTTTATATATCCGGACTCTGCAAATCTCTGTATTTTTTCAAGCATATGATACGCAAGAATTCTATCATTGAAGTTGATGCTGTCTACCGCCTTAAAGCTGAGAAAGTCAATCTTACTGATTTCGAGTTTCTCAATAAGCTGTTCAAAAAAGCTTTCGATATTATCACTGAAAGTTCTTGTTGTAATATCAATTTCCATGTAAAAATGGCAATTAAAAAGCTTTTCCTTTGGAATCATCTCAATAATCTGATTCATTCCGTCAGGATCGTTTGCCGCAGGAAGCGCAATAAGATTAACGCCGTTATTAACGGCTGTTTTAACGGCTTCTTTTAACGAATCATATTTACTTTCAATCATTTCGCCAAGGTCCGTATATTTGCGTAAATCAAGCGCGAATTTTGATATCTGGATATTGGCAAAGTTTTCGTATTTCATAAGCTTATCTCTTTAAAATCATATGTTGTGATACTACTCAAACTCTATATTTTACTACTTATAGGCTACCATATTATTTGTTTTTTTACAATATCGGGAAACCCAGATCTCACCAAAAAATACTTATTAATTTTTGTTTTTGCATAAAAAAAGCCCGTACACATCACTGTGTACAGGCATATTTTTACTTTCCACAACAGAATTTATATTTCTTACCCGAACCACATGGACAAGGATCGTTACGTCCTACCTTCTTTTCCTTAACGATTGTGTGTGAAGACTTCTGCTCTTTGTAAAGCTCAGTTCTTCTTTCTTCAGGAATAAGATTGTTCCATGCTTCAAGGTTGTATAACCAGTCTGCCTTTGCTTCAACCATGTTCTTATATAAGCTTTCAAGGTCAAAGCCTAAGCTAACTTCTGTATCTTCTGTCATTGTTTCAATCGGGTTTGGAGTCTTAAGGCTTTCATTGATACCATCAAGGAAACCAACCATTGTAAGAAGTTCAAGGTTATACTTTTTAGCAAGTTCCTTAACCGTACCTTTTACAACTTCATTCGGATTTGCAAGAAGCTGCTCATATACGCCTTTTTCCAAAACAAAATAATTTGCCCAGAATTTATTTGCTTCAGCCTGAGATGTATGTGAAGCATATGCAAGATTTCTCCACGTCTCAAGTAATGTTAATTCTTTTTCTTCTGCCATTTCAATAAACCTTCCTATCTGTAAATGATATCCGAACGTCCCGGACCGTTAGAAACCATGGAAATTCTGACACCAATTTCTTTTTCAATAAATTCAATATACTTACGGCAATTTTCCGGCAAATCTTCATACTTCTTAATACCTCTGATATCTTCCTTCCAGCCCGGAAGTACTTCATATACAGGCTTAGCCTTCTCGAGCTTAACAGTTACAGGGAAGTCCTTAGTAACCTTACCGTCAATTTCGTATCCCACACATACAGGAAGTTCATCAAGATAACCAAGTACATCAAGTACAGTTAAAGCAACTTCGGTTGCGCCCTGCATTCTTACACCGTATCTTGTTGCAACGGCATCAAACCAGCCCATTCTTCTTGGTCTGCCGGTAGTTGCGCCATATTCACCGCCGTCACCGCCACG
>CAJOOB010000133.1 GCA_905236025.1 uncultured Lachnospiraceae bacterium | reverse complement strand
TCAATATCTCCGGTATTCCTATACCATCTCCACGCAAATGTCTTACGCATGGTCTGCGCGCCAATTGAAGAAAGCCCCATTTCACGGCCATTGTCACGTAAAACACGATACACCTGTTCTCTTGAAATCGGCTTATTTGAATCATCCTGACCGGTAATGAGATAATCGTTTGCTTTCTTTTTTGACGCATTTGAAGCGATAATCTCTTTAAGTTTGGCAGGGATTTTATAACTTACCTCAACATTTTTTGCGCCGATTTTTGCCACGAAGACATCCTTACCAAGGATATCCTTAACCTTTAATTTAAGCATATCCTGAAGCATCATTCCCGTGTTAATCCCAATTTCAAATAAAATATAGTATTTCTTATCATTAAGATCTTCGAGCTTCTTTTCAAATTTTTCCAAAGTCTCTTCGTCTTTAATCGGAGCAACCCATTTCATACTTTCACCTATCGCTGTTTTCTGACATATCTATTGTATCTGTCGTTTCTTCTTTTTGCTCTTCTCTTTTTTCTGTTTGCCCTTACAATTTTGACGTAAAGCATTCTTAAAAGTATAAGGGAAAGTGCCACAAGCACCGCTATTATAATGCCCTTAATAAGTTTATCAATATGTAAAAACAAATACTTTGATGAACTTTTATCAGCTGATTCTGTTGATACTTTCGGACTGCTGCCCGAATCTGACGTACTTCCGGCAAGATATACTGTGGTAGTTCCTAGGGTATAATCGCCGTATTTATATATTATCTCAGCTACAGAACCATCCGTAGAGTTACTGTAGTATTTTATTTCCGTTTCCATATCAGAAAGAGTATATCCCGAAGGAATTACCGCATAATCCTCTTTCGTTGTTAAAAGCACTTCTTCATCGCCCGAAAGATTGGCTATGATTTCTGATAATCCGCCGCTTCCGGATGCCGTACCCAAAACATCATTAATACTCACCTTTTCAAAATTTCCAAAGGCGTAATCAAAAAGTGCCGACGTATCCGTATAAACACCGTACTGCGAAGAATTAAAAACCGCACCGATAAGTGACAGTTCCCCGCTTACCGCATGCGTCACAAGTGTATATCCCGCTTCTTCAGTGTGTCCGGTCTTTCCGCCAACAGCAGATGAATAATAATAGCTGCTTGAGGATAAAAGCATAAGGTGTCTGTTATACATTTTACGCACGTCTGATTTATTGGTCGCAGGCATTTCATAATACGCAGTGCTCCAAACTTCAGCAAATATCTCGTTTTCAATTGCCGCCGTCGTAATTGTAACCATATCTCTTGCGGTTGTATAATGATTATCGTCATGTAAGCCGGTTGGATTTACAAAATGCGTATCCGTGCAGCCAAGAGATTCCACATACTCATTCATCATTTCCGCAAAAGCATCAATGCTTCCCGCAATTTCTTCCGCAAACGCGTTTGCAACTTCATTTCCCGAGCGAAGCAAAAGCGCATATAACGCATCCATAAAAGGCATTTCCTCACCTTCCACAGAATCAACCGTTGAGGCATCTTCCTGCAAATCAAGCGCTGTGGAAGAAATGGTGATTGTTCCGTTTAAATCGCCGTTTTCAATGGCCACCATTGCGGTAACAATCTTCGTTGTGCTGGCAGGATATACCTTCTGGTCCGCATTTTTTTCATACAAAACAGCACCGGTATCTGCATCTATCAAAAGCCCGGTTTCTGCTTCTATTGTTGGTTCCGTCGGCCACACTACCGTGGTTTCGGCGTATGTATATGTTGAAAAAACAGATATAAATGCGGTTGCAATAAGTATTATTGCGAGAATGTGTTTATATAACTTTTTGCTCATTTTCCTTCTTCATCTTTGTCGCTTTTATTACTTTAAGTCTGGTAAATTCTTCTCTTTCCTTTTCTTCTAAGGCGTTTGAGATGTTTTTTACCAGTGCATCATAACGCGGAATGGTTATGTTCTTTAAGGCGTTTGCTCGTTTTTGTGTTTTCTTAACGTTTCCGGCAAGCCTGTATGCTGAATTTTGAATACCCGCAAGTTTTACGGAAAGTTCCTTAACCTTTTCAAAGGCAAACCTTGCTGTATCAAGGTTTTCAGAAGAACCGTAAAACGAAAAGGTTGGTTTTATTGCCTTTTCGTCCATTGTAAGAAGTGGGATCTCAACGCCCATAATACTTCTTGCCTTAATATTGATTCCGTTTTCCTTTGGAACCGCACTTGCATACTCCATTACATAACTGATACCAAGTTCAATGTTTGCCCGTTGAAGCGCAAGATACGCCGTGCTGTACGTTTCCACAATCTCTGACTGCACTTCTTCCGCTTTATCAATGAGTTCCATAAGCTCACGAATAAGAATGTTTCTCTTCTTATCCATAAGCTCATAACCCTGTTTTGCAAGTGCAAGCGAGCTTTTAGCTATTATTAAATTACCTTTTGTTGGAAATGAATTAGCTTCCATACATTGCTCCAATCGTTTTCTTAACGGCTAAAATCAGTCTTTGTAGTACTTCTCCAAAATCTTTGTATCGATTCTGTCTAACTCGCTCTTTGGAATGATATGCAATAATTCCCATCCCAAATCAAGCGTTTCCGTAATACTTCTGTTTTCGTTCTGTCCCTGACCGACAAAACGCGCCTCAAAAGCCTTACCAAATTCCATATATCTCTTGTCGGTTTCCGAAAGTTCGTCTTCACCAATA
>CAJOOB010000132.1 GCA_905236025.1 uncultured Lachnospiraceae bacterium | reverse complement strand
TGTCTTTTACGCTTGGAATTACTGCGCGAGTTGCGGGGATAACGGCTTTGCAGTCGTTTATCTTGTCAGTTACCAATTTTTCTTCTGCAGGAGAAAAGGCGGCAATTGACGTCATTGAAGCTGATTCGGGTTATCTGGAAATGGCTCTTACAATGGTTATTATCAATTTAAGATATTTACTTATGTCGGCGGCGCTTTCACAGAAGTTTTCACCGGACACGCCTTTCTTTCACAGGTTTTTTGTGGCTTTTGGCGTTACGGACGAGATATTTGGAATAAGTGTTTCAAGACCGGGGTATTTAAACCCGATGTATTCATACGGTGCACTCACCTTAACAAACCCTGCGTGGGCGTTTGGTATGGTGCTTGGTGTTGTTTTGGGTAACATAATGCCCGGCAGACTTTTAAGTGCAATGACAATTGCGCTTTATGGCATGTTTCTTGCGATTATCATTCCTCCAATGAAGGAAAACAAGGTTATCAGAGTGATTGTTCCGCTCTCCATGATTTTAAGTGCGGCATTCACCTTACTTCCCGGACTTAAACTCATTACGCCGGGTTACAGGGTGATTATTCTTACGGTTGTTATTTCTGCCGTTGCAGCTGCATTTTTCCCGCATGAAGAAAGGAACGAAATATGAAAACAAATGCATACATCTATATCTTAATTACGTTTTTGGTGACATATCTTATACGATTGCTGCCGCTTACCTTAATTAAGAAAGAAATTAAAAATAAATTCTTTCGGTCGTTCTTGTTTTACGTACCGTATGTTACTCTTTCGGTAATGACTTTCCCGGCAATCATTATGGTTACCGATAATATCTGGTCAGGAATTTTGGGACTTTTAGTTGGAGCAGCGGTTGCTTACTTTAACGGCTCTTTATTTAAAGTTGCCGTAAGCGCCTGTGTTACCGTGTTCATTGCCGAACTTGTTCTTGATTTTGTGCTTGTTGCTTAAGCATTTGGAGGTTTATCATGAATGATATTGTATCTAAACTTTTGATGTACGGAGATATGGATGAATCCGAGATTTTAATGCAGCTTGCCAAAATCTATAAGGATTACAAGGTGTTAAAAGAAGAATGTGATATAAAGGGCGTATCTTCTTGCAAAAATGAAATCTCTAATTTAAGAACATCGGTTTATCGGGAAATCAAGAGACTTCTTGTTTTGGCCACGGATTATGGCTTTGATGATAATCTCTGGCATAATTATCTTACTTTTATTTTAATGACTAATGAAAATCCGTTTAGTTTAACCTCTGAGAAAGTCGGCGCAAACGTGGGAAGCGTCAACAGTATTGCAAAAAGCGATTTTCAAACTTTTATTGAGCTTTTTAATTTTGATTTTAAGCCCCTTGAAGAGTTTTTGGATATTGATTCTTTTACCTTTATTTCAGATTACACCGCAGTAAGAAAAAAAGAACTCATGTATAACTTAAACGTTAGCGAAAAGGTGAGGGCGTTAAGTAAAAAGCTTGCCGCAGCAAAGGATGTGGATGCTTTCTTTATTGCTGTCACTGATTTTTACCGTGATTACGGGGTTGGTATGTTCGGCTTAAATAAGGCGTTTAGAATTGAGGAAAAGCTAGGCGGAATTGAATTTGTGGCTATCAACAATATGGATAAGGTTATGCTTAGTGACCTGATTGGCTACGAAATTCAAAAGAAAAAGCTTACGGATAACACGCTTGCTTTTGTTTCGGGGAAAAAGGCAAACAACGTGCTTTTGTTCGGCGACAGCGGAACGGGTAAATCCACCGCAATTAAGGCAATTGTAAATGAATTCTATGATAAGGGCCTTAGAATGATTGAGATTTACAAGCATCAGTTTAAGGATCTTTCTAAGATTATTGCCGCAGTTAAAAACAGAAATTACAAATTTATCATATATATGGATGATTTGTCGTTTGAGGAATTTGAGGTTGAATATAAGTTTCTAAAGGCTGTGATTGAAGGCGGTGTTGAAACTAAACCTGAAAACATCCTTATTTATGCAACTTCCAACAGAAGACATATTGTTAAGGAAACCTGGAGCGACAGAGATGATGTGCAGGTTGATAACGGTATACATAAGTCTGACACGATGGAAGAAAAACTCAGTCTTGTTAACCGCTTTGGCGTGACAATAAGTTACTCGAAGCCTACTCCTAAGGAGTTTTATGATATTGTAATCGGGCTTGCAAGAAGAGCCGGAATTACAAATGATAAGATGGATGATGATACGCTTAAGGCAGAGGCTAACAAGTGGGAGCTTTCTCATGGCGGTTTATCGGGCAGAACGGCTACGCAGTTTGTAAATTATCTGCTCGGAATGATGGATTTATAGGCTTTGTTTTTTGATAAGGTGGCTATGGGCCCGTTTTAACGCAAAGATTATAATTGTTGAAACAAGATTAATTCCGTGTTAAAATTTAATGAAATGTGACCTTTAATCAGGTTACTTTAATTAGATAAATGAAAGGCAGAAATTTAATATAATGAGTGTGTTCACAAAGGTATTCGGTACGCATAGCGAGAGGGAAGTAAAGAGAATCATGCCTGTGGTTCGTAAGATTGAGAGCTACAGAGAAGCAATGCATGCCCTTTCTGATGAGCAGTTAAGAGCTAAAACGGACGAATTTAAAGAAAGACTTTCTAAAGGGGAAACCCTTGATGATATTCTTCCGGAAGCATACGCAACCGTAAGGGAAGCGACAAGACGTGTATTAAATCAGGAACATTACGAGGTTCAGCTTATTGGTGGTGTCATTTTGCACCAGGGCAGAATTGCGGAAATGAAAACAGGTGAGGGTAAAACTCAGACCTGTCTTCTTCCTGCATATTTAAATGCTCTTGAGGGAAAAGGTGTGCACGTTGTTACGGTTAACGAATATCTTGCACAAAGAGATGCAACCTGGATGGGCCAGGTGCATGAATTTTTAGGCCTTACTGTCGGCTGTGTTTTAAACAGTATGGACAAAGACGAAAGAAAAGCAGCATATAACTGTGATATCACATACGTTACAAATAACGAACTTGGTTTTGATTATTTGCGTGACAACATGGTTATTTATAAGGAACGCCTTGTTCAAAGAGAACTTAATTATGCAATCATTGACGAGGTTGACTCTGTTTTGATTGATGAAGCAAGAACTCCTCTTATTATTTCCGGTCAGAGCGGTAAGTCCACAAAGCTTTACGAGATGTGTGACATTTTGGCGCGTCAGATGGAAAAGGGCGTTTATACAGAGCTTTCCAAGATGGATTTACTCATGAAGGAAAGTGTTGAAGAAACCGGTGATTTTGTTGTAAACGAAAAGGATAAGGTTATTAACCTTACTGAGCGAGGCGTTGAAAGAGTTGAGAAATTCTTTAACATTGAAAACCTCTCGGACCCTGAAAACCTTGAGATTTCACACAATATCATCCTTGCTTTGAGAGCCAATTATCTCATGTTTAAGGATAAGGATTATGTTGTTAAGGATGATCAGGTCCTTATTGTTGATGAATTTACGGGACGTATTATGCCGGGCAGAAGATACTCAGACGGTCTTCATCAGGCAATTGAAGCAAAGGAACATGTTAAGGTTAAGAGAGAAAGCAAGACTCTTGCAACCATTACTTTCCAGAACTTCTTTAATAAGTATGCAAAGAAAGCAGGTATGACGGGTACTGCTTTAACTGAAGAAACAGAATTCAGAAATATATACGGAATGGACGTTGTTGAAGTTCCTACAAACAGACCTGTTGCAAGAATCGATCATCAGGATGCGGTTTATAAGACAAGAGCGGGTAAGTTAAGAGCTGTTTGCAATGATATTGAAGAAAGCCAGAAGAAAGGCCAGCCGGTGCTTGTCGGTACCATCACAATCGAGGCTTCCGAAGAACTCAGCCGTATGCTTAATAAGAGAGGTATAAAGCACAGAGTACTTAATGCAAAGTTCCACGAACTTGAAGCTGAAATCATTGCAGAAGCAGGTATTCATGGAAATGTAACCATTGCCACCAACATGGCGGGTCGTGGTACCGATATTAAGCTTGATGATGAAGCAAGAGCCGCGGGCGGTCTTAAGGTTATTGGTACCGAAAGACACGAAGCAAGACGTATTGACAACCAGTTAAGAGGTCGTTCGGGACGTCAGGGAGATCCGGGTGAATCTAAGTTCTACATCTCTCTTGAAGATGATTTGATGCGTCTTTTCGGCTCTGACAGAATGATGAGCATCTTTAACGGTGCAGGAATTGATGAAGATACACCGATTGAACACAAACTTTTGTCTAACGCGGTTGAAACTGCACAAAAGAGAATTGAAAATAATAACTACGGTATCAGAAAGAACCTCTTGGAATTTGATCAGGTTATGAACGATCAAAGAGAGATTATTTACGCTGAGCGTCGTAAGGTGCTTGACGGAGAAAGCCTTAGAGATTCGGTTTACAAGTGGATCATGGAAGAGGTTGAGAATAACGTTAATACCGTTATTCCGGAAGATAAGCCTGCAACAGAGTGGGATCTTGATGAACTTAATCAGATTTTACTTCCGATTGTCCCGCTTAATCCGGTTACAATCCAGGGTAAGCCTGCTTCATATAAGAAGGCTGAACTTATTCAGGATTTAAAGGAAGAGGCTGTTAAGCTTTACGAAGCAAAAGAAGCAGAGTTTCCAAATCCTGAGGTTATCAGAGAAATTGAGCGAGTTATCTTACTTAAGGTTATTGACAGTAAGTGGATGAACCAGATTGATGATATGGATCAGCTCCGCCAGGGTATTGGAATGCAGTCGTATGCGCAAAGAGATCCTGTTATTGAATACCGTAACCAGGGCTTTGATATGTTTGAGGCTTTGATTGCAGGCATTCAGGAAGATACGGTTAAGGCTGTATTGCATGTTCAGGTTGAACGTAAGGTTGAAAGGGAAGAAGTTGCAAAGGTTACCGGTACAAATAAGGATGACTCTGCAACAAAGAAGACCGTTAAGAGAGAAATAAAAAAGATTTATCCAAACGATCCTTGTCCATGTGGCAGCGGTAAGAAGTTTAAGAATTGTCACATGAGAATGGGCAATTAATCATATATATGTTAAAGAAAGAAGGTGGGCTTGTTGATAGAACTTGATCAGTACAGATTTGAACTGAGCAACTTTGACGGGCAACTTAAAGAATTGAGGGATTCACTTTGACTATGCAAACAAATTGGAACGCATAAAAGAAGTGGAAAAAATAATGGAAGCTCCGGGCTTTTGGGATGATGCAAATAAATCGCAAGAGTATATGAAGGAGTTAAAAAACACAAAAGATTCCGTTGCAACTTTTGATAGGATATATTCTCTTTATGAGGATACGGTTACTTTGATTGAACTTACGGAAGAAGCAAATGATACAGATATGCTTGCGGAAGTGGATGAAAGCTTTAACACGCTTATGCGTGAATATGAAAAGCTTAAGATAAGTACTTTACTTTCGGGAGAATATGACAACAATCCTGCAATCCTTACATTACATGCGGGCGCGGGCGGAACAGAAAGCTGCGACTGGGCGTCGATGCTCTTTAGAATGTATTGCAGATATGCTGAAAGAAACGGCTTTACATATGAGGTTTTGGATTACCTTGACGGTGACGAGGCAGGATATAAATCTATTACAATGCAGATAAACGGCGAAAATGCATACGGTTACTTAAAATCCGAAAGAGGAGTTCACCGACTTGTAAGGATTTCTCCTTTTAATGCAGCCGGAAAAAGACAGACATCCTTTGTATCTTGCGATGTTATGCCGGATATTGAAGAAGATATTGATATTGAAGTTAAGGATGAAGACATACGTGTAGATACGTACAGATCTTCCGGTGCGGGTGGACAGCATATAAATAAGACATCTTCGGCCATAAGAATTACCCACATACCAACAGGGATTGTGGTGCAGTGTCAGAATGAACGATCGCAGCACATGAATAAAGATAAGGCAATGCAGATGTTAAAGTCAAAGCTTTACCTGCTTGAAAAGCAAAAGAATGATGAAAAAATGGGCGCCATTAGAGGTGAGGTTACTGACAATGGCTGGGGTGCTCAGATTCGCTCATACGTTTTGCAACCATATACAATGGTTAAAGACCATAGAACTAATGAGGAAGTTGGCAATGCTCAATCTGTTTTGGATGGCAATATTGAACCTTTTATATCTGCCTATCTGAAGTGGCAAAGCCTTCAAAAATAATGTGGAAAAGCTGCAATGCAGCGGAAATGAGGTAACATGGAAGACGGAGAAGTTATTGTATTTAAGATTGGCGATCAGTATTACGGTATTGACGTTAAGTACGTTCAGGCTGCCGAAAAAGTAACCGGAATAACGTATATTCCTAATGTTGCAAGCCACTTAAAAGGTATTATTAATTTACGCGGGACTTTATATCCGGTTTACAGCCTGAGAAGAAAATTCGGATTAGAGGATATTAACCCGAAAGAAACGCAATTACTGCTTATTAAGCTTCAGGCGCTTAATATCGGAATTGAAATTGACGCAATGGATGTTATTCAAAGACTTGACGAAAAGGATATTTTTGATGTACCATCTGTTATTAAGAGTGTCAAAGAGACAAGATACTTTGGAGAGGTAATTAACCTTAAAGATAAACTTGTTCTCGTGATTGACCCTAATCTGCTCCTTACGGAAGAGGAGTTAAAGGCTGCCAATACGCTCGTTGAGCAGGCAGAGGAATAAGACGAAAGAACTTGGAGGAATAAAGATGGCAAGCATCGCATTACTTGGCTACGGTACGGTTGGTTCAGGTGTATATGAGATTTTAACTAAGAATAAGGAGACAATTTCAAAGAAAACCGGTAAAGACATTACTGTTAAGAGAATCCTTGATCTTAGAGAATTTAAAGGAACTCCTGTTGAAAATATTGTGGTTCATGATATTAATGTAATCCTTGAAGATGATGATATTGAAGTCGTTGTAGAGGCGATGGGAGGAGACGAACCGGCATATACTTACGCCATGGCAGCGCTTAAAAAGGGAAAGAGCTACTGTACATCAAACAAGGTTTTGGTTGCAAATCACGGTCCTGAACTTTTGAAGGTTGCAAAGGAAAATAATTGTAATTTTCTTTTTGAAGCAAGCGTTGGCGGTGGTATTCCAATTATCCGTCCAATCAACCATTCGCTTACACCGGAAGAAATACTTGAAATTGATGGTATTTTAAACGGAACAACGAATTATATATTAACAAGAATGAATAAAGAAGGTCTTCCATACAGCGAGATTCTTAAGGATGCGCAGGCTTTGGGCTTTGCTGAAAAGGATCCTACCGCAGATGTTGAAGGCTTTGATGCGTGCAGAAAGATTGCAATTCTTACATCTCTTGCATATGGTAAGAATGTTAAGTTTGAAGATATTCATACGGAAGGTATTACAAAGATTTCAAATGAAGACTTTAAGTATGCCGAAGCAATGAACAAAGGCGTTAAGCTTCTTGCAAGATCATGGAGAGAAGACGGAAAGCAGTATGCAATTGTTGCTCCTTACATGGTAGGCGAAGATTGTCCTTTGAGTTTTGTAAGCGGTGTTATCAATGCCATTTTGGTTAAGGGTAATATGCTTGGTGATGCAATGTTTTACGGTAGCGGCGCCGGTTCTTTACCTACCGCTTCGGCCGTTGTATCTGATATTGTTGAAGCCGTAAAGAATAAGGGTAATCACGTCCCTGTTCTTTGGGAAGATGAAGTTGTTAAGGTTTGCGATCATGCAGAAATTGTTTCAAACTTCTTTGTAAGAGTTAGTGATACAGTGTCTAAGGATGATGTTAAGAAGACTTTTTCTGATGTTTCCTTCTGTGAAGGTGTTGTTCCTTCAGAATATGCCTTTGTCGCATCAGGAATTAAGGAAGGTGACTTCTACGAAAAGGTTAAAGTTTTTGATGCAAAGCAGATCTTAAGAGTGATGTAATAAAATAAAAGGCGTGCCTAAAAAGGTACGCCTTATTTTTATACTGATAAATCAATGTTGCCACCGGTTGTGGCTTCAGAGAGAGCGCTTTTTAGGTTGTTTGAGTATTCATCATCCTTAAAAGCAATCTGAGTGGTGGTTGTTCCGCCGGAAATATATGTTCTTCCGCATTCCGGGCAGATGGCCGTGTGTATCGAAACGCTTGCCTGTAATACCTTGCCGTTATTTTGGTAAGCGCTTTTATATGCGTTTGAAACGTGCTCCTGTTCGTGACCTCGTACAACTGCAGGCGCAGCGGTTGGTGATATGTGAGCGGCAGATTTAAAGGATACCATTTCGTCCGAGCCATCCTGGTATTTTCTTTCTTTACAGGTCTGACATTCCCCCTTTGTAACGTGATTGCTTCCACTTGAAGTATCAGTTTTTAAGGCGTCTGTTTTGACACCGCTTACATTTGTGTTATTATTTTCTGTAATCCCCGTATTAAGAGACAATTCATAACCGCCCACATAACCGTTAAAGCCGTGGCCGGACTGATAATTATTATATATACCGATCATGGGATACCTCCCTTCGTTATGAGTAGTATAGCACTAATTCCTTAAATGGGCAAACGTGGTAAAGTTTGCTTGCTAATATTTGTAAAAATGCTATACTTAAGATAGTGTGCAACATTATGCACAAAGAAAATTGTTTGGAGATTATTATGAAACTGGAGTTTGAAGTTTGCCTCAAACCGAAGGATTTGTTCGGTTACATGATGGTACATACATATACATCTTTTGCCGGAGTGATTGGTCTTGCTCTTAGCATTAGCGCACTGATTGGTTTCTTTTATACCCTCGGATGGGAAAACATAAACAATTCTTACAGGGTTGTTCTTTTGATTACGGCTTTATTATTTACCGTTATTCAACCTATTATGCTTTATTATAAATCCGCAAAGCAGTTAAAGAGAAATGAATCGCTTGCAAAGCCTATTAAATATATCTTTGATTCAAGACAGATTGAGCTTGTTCAGGGCGATGACCATGTTATATATGAATGGCACGATGTTGTTAAAGCACGTTCCACAGCTAAGTTAATACTTGTTTACGTTGGCCCGAGAAATGCTTTTATTTTAACCAAAGAAGCTGTGGGTGACAATGTTTCAAAACTAAGAGACATGATACTTGCTTACTCACAGGCATACAGTGTTCATATAAAATAATTCAGAAAGTAAAATAAACAGATTTTATGATTTACGAAACGAACAGTTACAAAGAGACCTTTGAGGTTGGGTATAAACTTGGTGAAAAAGCAAAAAAAGGAGATATATATTGCCTGAACGGAGATTTGGGCGCAGGAAAAACAGTATTTTCTCAAGGCTTTGCAGCCGGACTTGGAGTTAAAGAACCCGTAAACAGCCCGACATTCACCATTATTCAGATATATGAAGACGGAAGACTTCCACTTTATCATTTTGATGTTTACAGAATA
>CAJOOB010000131.1 GCA_905236025.1 uncultured Lachnospiraceae bacterium | reverse complement strand
TTGGCTCCGTATATTTGCCGGGTTCGTCAGGCGAATACAACCTCGTTCGTTTCCCGAAACAGATTGTAACATCAGAAAGTTATACAATGATGCTTTGGGCAAAAACAGAAGAAGAACGCCTCTGGACAGCTCTTTTGTACGTAAAATTCGAAACGGGTTTTGCGGGAATCATTCCAAATGCCTGGGAAGGACACGCAACCTACAGAATTAGAGATTCTAAGAGCCTTGACGGCTGGTATGATACGTTTTGTTTACATTGCCCTGTGGGCGAGTGGATGCATGTTGCAATCACGTATAATGCAGAAACGGAATCCACGGCATTTTATGTAAACGGCGATGTAATGGCTACAAGAACGGAAGTTCCGACACAGCGTTTTACAATGCTTGTGGAACTTGGCGGTGATGTATTCCAGCAGTCTTACAAGGGATGGTGCAGTGAACTTTATTTCTGTAGCGATGTAAAATCACCTTCGGAAATTAAAGAGATATATAAAAAATATGAGCAGATGCCGGGCTTTAAAGGACTGAATAAAGATTTTGTGTAAATAAAACAGGAGTCAGTATGAGTGAAACTTACGAATTTAAAAATCCTTTGCTTAAAAAGGCTGTAAACAGTTATTGTATCGTTTATAACGAATATTATGGTTTTTACTACCTTTTTGCCGGACTTGGAGAAAGAGAATGTTCAACCATTATTGCAGGCAGATCAATGAATAAAGACGGTCCTTTTGTGGACTGCCTTGATAATGCAATGCAGCAACCATCGACGGAGGTAAACTACGTTGTGGCACTTCCTCCTTATCATATGGATGAATCTAAGGCATACACGGGATTTTGTGACCCGGTTGTATCAAAAGATTGCAAAGAAATTACGTTAACCGCATATTCGTACGGTTCAAAGGAACCTGAGGTTTTAACCACGAAGCTTGATTTTTTGGACGGATGGCCGGTGATTGTGCCGTTTGAAGTGAACTATCTTTCTCTGGAGAATGAATATGAATATCAGAAATCGGATGCGGATTTAGCGGGTGATTATGAGTTTTTACGATTTGTGAAAGAAATCCCGATGCCGCCCGTTGAAACGGTGAAACTTTCACTTTTGCATATCGATATTGAAAAAGGGTTTGGCCTTGCCGGTTTGCTTGGAAGTATCAAGGGCAAATGGGATTATATTGTTGGTGACAGTTACCTTACATTAGAGTTTTCAAATTTTAAAGCTAAATTGAAAGTCAGTAAACTTGGCGGACACATTGTGATGTCCGGACTGGATGATAAGGGAAATGTTATATTTGCAAAGAAATACATTCCCGGGAACGGAGATTAAATGGAAAATATAAAAGATTTTGATTTACATGAACCTCCAAAACCTGCGAGCAGGCCAAGACCACCGCGTAAGGGGGAAAGACCGGTTCATGAGGAAAACAGCGTTTGGTTTACACATGATCCTGCAATATATCATGATGAGGTTAGCGGCAAATATTACGTATACGGAACGGGTGCAATATGCCTTGAGTCAAAGGATATGATTGACTGGCGAACGGTTGGAAAGGTTATTCCGAATCCGCCTGAAGAAAGCATGATTCATGTTGGAGGAGATGCAATCTGGGCGCCGGATATTGTAAAGGTTGGTAATGAATACCGCCTTTACGGCTCAAATTCATCATGGGGAGTAAGGCAGTCCTGTATCTTCCTTGCGGTTTCCGATAAAGCGTGCGGACCTTTTACATCAAAGGCTCCCGTTTTAAAGACAACCAATAATTCCCCTTGTAATGCGATTGACGCAAACATTGTGGAAGATGTAAAAACAAAGAAACAGTACATGGTATATGGCTCTTTCTGGGGCGGCATATACATGATCCAGTTAGATAAAGAAACGGGACTTGCAAAAGATCCGGGTGTCGGCATTAATATTGCAAGAAGGCCTGCCTGGAACGACGGCTCGCTCGAAGGTCCGTACATAAGATATAATAAGGATTTTGGATATTATTATCTTTTTGTTTCGTACGGTTCTCTTAATTCGGATTACAACATAAGAGTCGGAAGAAGCAAGAATATAACAGGCCCGTATCTTGATTTTAACGGACGTAACCTTATGGAACCGGACACTGATTATAAGACCGGATATATGATTGCCTGCGGATACGGTTTTGACGGTTCGCAAATGTATATGGGACCGGGACATAACTCTGTACTTTGTGACTTTGATGATGAATGGTATCTTGTAAGCCACATAAGAGAAAAGAACTTTGTTCGTACGGGACCTTCCACAATGCATGTAAGAAAGATGGAATGGTCAAAGGATGGATGGCCGTTTGTTTCACCAATGCAATATTCCGGTGAAAGAGTCTGCAAGGTGGAAAAAGAGGACGTTGTCGGCGTTTATGAGTTTTTAAAACTTGTTCCCGAAGCGCCACAGGGAATCAGAAGAACGGTTAAACTTGAATTTAGGGAAGATAATACCGTTTTACTTTGCGGATACCTTGAAGGAACATGGGAGATTGTTTCGGACGACGCGGTTTCGTTTAGCTACAATAATGAAACATACGAAGTAAAGTTTTTACCGGGTTGGGATTTTGATTTATGGAAGAAGGTTGTTACTTTTACCGGTATAGGTAACGGCGGTATCTCAGTCTGGGGTAAAAGAGATTTTTAGATTACAGGTAAAATAAAAATAGTCACTTCTTTTGGAGTGACTATTTTTTTGCAAAATTATATGTGTAATATTATAAAATGCCGGCCATCGCAAGTAATCCAAAGATACCTGTGAATAATAAGAATGCAATTATAATAATGAGTCCAATACTGATTCTTGGTGTATTACACTTGCTTTCATCATAGCACTCAACAACTTTTGCTTTTCTTAAAGCCGTAACTACAGGCTTGTAAAGGATAAGACAAAGTGCGGTGTTTATTGCACTCTTAATAAGGTTAAACGGTAAGAAGATGCTCCAAAGCATTGAGAATACGGCTGCTCTTGGCATGCTGTAGAAAAGCGGATCAACG
>CAJOOB010000130.1 GCA_905236025.1 uncultured Lachnospiraceae bacterium | reverse complement strand
GTTATTCGCGGAAACACGATTACGGCTGCCACTTGTTACCTTCCGCTTTCTGATAATCTGGCCATCAGCAAGGAACTTGGTACAAGACACAGAGCGGGCCTTGGTGTGAGTGAGGCTTCGGATGCATTTGTTATTATTGTTTCCGAAGAAACGGGTAAGGTTTCGGTTGCAAACGGCGGTACTCTTTACCGTGATCTTAACGGGGATGATTTGCGTAACAGATTACGCAAGCTTGAAAGCGCAACACCTGAAGATAAGAAGTTTGGATTTAGGAAAGGCAAACACAAGAACAATGAAAGAAAAGCTGATTAAGGTATTTACTCAAAACTTAATACTTAAGCTTGTTTCAATAGTTGCTGCCGTTATTTTGTGGGTAATTGTCGTTAATGTGGATGATCCGACAAAAGAGGTGACAATCAGCGGAATCACGGTTAATGTACTTAATGATAACCTTATTACGGATAATGATCAGGTATATGAGATTGTTTCCGGTCAGACAGTTACCATTAAGGTTTCCGGACCGCGCTCAATTGTTGAAGCGTTTGATGCATCAGACTTTATTGCGACTGCGGATTTTTCTGAACTTTCTCAGACAAATGCCGTTCCTATTAAGGTTGTTTTAAGTTCCGCAAACAGCGCCTATACATCGAAAGTATCAATTACGTCGCAGACTTACACAATGCGAATTGATATTGAGGATATTATTTCAAAGACATATACAATAGGAACAGTCCTAAACGGTGCTGTGGCCGATGGCTATTATCTCGATGACGTTAAGCTTTCAGAGACGTCCGTTACAATTACGGCCGCTGAGTCGGTTATTGACACAATCGCTACGGTTTCTGCCGTGATTGACGTTACCAAGCTAGACGAGGATTTGAGTACTACGGTAAATCTTACGGGATATAGCAGCTCCGGTAATTCGGTGAGTCTTACAAAGGCTGACATTGAACTTAGCATTTCATCCGTTGACGTTACGGCAAAGATTTATAAGACTGCGACATTACCGATTGTTTATGAGACAACAGGCACTCCTGCATCGGGTGCAAGCGTTTCCGGAGTTTCAATAAGCACTGAAAGCCTAAGTGTATACGGCTCATCGGATGTAATAGATGCGTTTGATGAAATCACAATTCCTTCGGAACTTTTAGATATTGACGGTATTACCTCAACAACGAAGTTTGATATAGATGTTTCGGATATACTTCCTGACGGAGTATATCTTGCCGATGACGAAGTAACAACGCTTACCGTTACGGTTACAATTGAAAATACCGTTACAAAGGTATTTAGCGTAAGCGTCAAGATCGGTGAAATACCGGACGGATATTCGGCAAAGATTAACGGAAGTAACAGTGTAAGCGTTACCCTAAGCGGTACGGCGGCGGTTATTTCTGAACTTACATCTTCAGATATTATCGCATATGTTGACCTTACGGATGCAACTGTCGGAACAAGCAACGTTTTGGTAAGCTTTACGTTACCGGATGGTGTTGAGGCGGTTGATGAAATTTATGTTTCCGTTACGCTTAATGCGGACGAAACAACCGCGGGTGAAACAACCGAAGAGGATAATAATTAAACTGCTAAAGAGGAACTGAATATGGTTAAATCAAAGGCGATTATTAAAGATCCGATTGGCTTGCATTTGAGGCCGGCAAGTAATCTTTCGCAGCTTGCCGTAAAATATGAAAGCTCCATTCTGCTGCGTATTGGGCAGACGACGGTTAATGCAAAGAGCGTATTAGGCATATTGGGAGCCGCAATTAAATGCGGAGATGAAATAGAATTTGAATGCGACGGTAAGGATGAAAAAGAGGCAATTAAAGCTTTGGAGTCTTTTGCTTCGAAAAATCTGTAACACCGTTAAATGAAAGGACAAAAAGAAGTGGGCAAATATTTTGGAACAGATGGTTTCAGAGGCGAAGCTAATGTAAACCTCACAGCAGAACAGGCATATAAAGTTGGAAGATATATCGGATGGTATTTTGGATACCGCGAGGGAAATAAACATAAAGCAAGAGTTGTTATTGGAAAAGATACAAGAAGAAGCAGTTACATGTTTGAATCCGCTCTTGAGGCGGGACTTGTAGCTTCGGGCGCAGATGCATACACAATGCATGTTACAACGACACCGAGCGTTGCGTATGTTGTGCGAACCGAAGATTTTGACTGCGGTATTATGATTTCCGCAAGTCACAACCCGTATTACGATAACGGTATAAAGATTATAAATGCCAACGGCCAGAAGCTTGAGGCTGAAATTGAAGATTTAATTGAAAAGTATATTGATGGTGAAAACGATGAAATCCCTTATGCAACGGGAGAGGCTGTCGGTGCCGTTACTGATTATTCCGCAGGTAGAAACCGATACATCGGCTACCTTATTTCTGTTGCAACAAGATCTTTTAAAGAAAAGAAGATTGCTCTTGACTGTGCAAACGGCAGCGCTTCTTCAATCGCAAAGAATGTTTTTGATGCGCTCGGCGCAAAGACATTTGTCATTAATAACGAACCAAACGGCGTAAACATTAATACCAATTGCGGTTCCACACACATTGAAATGCTTAGGGAATTCGTCCTAAGTAACCACTGTGACGTAGGATTTGCATATGACGGAGACGCAGACCGTTGCCTTGCTGTTGACGAAAACGGCAATGTTGTTGACGGTGATGCGATTATGTATGTTTGCGGAAAATATATGAAATCTGTTTCGGAACTAAAAGGAAACACGATTGTAACAACCGTAATGTCCAACCTTGGCTTATACAAAGCCCTGGATAAGGAAGGCATTTCATACGAAAAGACTCAGGTTGGTGACAAATACGTGTGCGAAAACATGATGAAGAATGATTTCTCTCTTGGCGGAGAGCAGTCCGGTCACATCATTTTCCTAAAGCATGCAACAACCGGAGACGGCATCCTAACATCCCTAAAGATTATGGAAGCCATTATTGAGCAAAAGTCCACACTTGCGACCCTTACAAAGGAATTAAAAGAATTTCCTCAAAACCTTACAAACGTTAAGGTTTTGGATAAAGACGGTGCAATGAATGATGAAGACGTTAAAAGAGCCATATCGGAAGTTGAAGAAGAACTTGGTGACGATGGCCGCATTTTGGTTCGTCCAAGCGGAACCGAACTGTTAATAAGAGTTATGGTTGAAGCTGAAACAAAAGAACTATGTGAGAAATACGTTAATCATGTGGTAGATGTTATTAAAGCTAAAGGATATGCAGTCTGATTTACATAAATGAAATGACATAATAGTCTAAATTTGTTGTCTAAATTTGTTTTATTGGAAAGGAAATATAGATATGTTGAATTATAAGAGATACAGAAGAGTTCCTGTTTTGGATTATAAAGAAAGAGAATGGCCAAACAAGGAGATTATGCAGGCGCCAATCTGGTGCAGCGTTGACCTTAGAGACGGTAACCAGGCACTTATTGAGCCGATGGTAGTTGAAGAAAAGATTGAAATGTTTAACCTCCTCGTTAAGCTTGGTTTTAAAGAAATTGAAGTTGGTTTCCCATCCGCTTCGTCAATTGAATATGATTTCTTAAGACAACTTGTTGACAGAAAACTTGTTCCCGATGACGTAACTCTTCAGGTTTTGGTACAGTGCAGAGAACACCTTATTGATAAGACGTTTGAGTCCTTAGAAGGTCTTGATCACGTTATTGTACATATTTACAATTCAACTTCTGAACTTCAAAGAAGAGTTGTATTTAATAAATCAAAAGAAGAAATCAAGCAGATCGCCATTCAGGGTACAAAGATGGTAAAGGAAAGAGCCGCTAAATTCCCGGGCAAGATTATTCTTGAATATTCTCCTGAAAGCTTTACGGGTACGGAAGTTGATTATGCACTTGAGGTGTGTGAAGCGGTTTTGGATGAGTGGGGCGCATCAAAAGAAAACCCTGTAATCATTAACCTCCCTGCAACTGTTGAAATGAATACACCAAATGTTTATGCAGATCAGATTGAATGGATGGGTAAACATTTTAAGAACAGAGAAGCCGTTATTTTATCTGTTCATCCGCATAATGACCGCGGTACGGGCGTTGCCGCAACAGAACTTGCACTCCTTGCAGGTGCTGACAGAGTTGAAGGTACACTTTTTGGAAATGGCGAAAGAACAGGTAATGTAGATGTTCTTAACCTTGCATACAACATGTTCTCACAGGGTATCAATCCAAATCTTAACCTTGAGCATGTAAATGAAATAATTGAAGTATATGAGCGTTGTACAAAGATGGAAGTCGGAATGCGTCATCCATACGCAGGTAAGCTTGTGTTTACTGCATTTTCCGGTTCACATCAGGATGCCATTAACAAAGGCACACAGGCGCTTAAGGCTGCAAACGTTGATTACTGGGAGGTTCCGTATCTTCCGATCGATCCTGCGGATGTCGGACGTCAGTACGAACCTGTTGTTCGTATTAACAGCCAGTCAGGTAAGGGCGGTGTTGCATTTGTAATGGATACATATTACGGATACAAGCTTCCAAAGGGAATGCATAAAGAATTTGCAGACATCATCCAGGCAATCGCAGAAGCTCAGGGTGAAGTTGCTCCTGATACAATAATGGAGAAGTTTAAGGAAGAATACCTTACATATAAGACTGACAGAGAATATCCGTATGAATTTACAAGCTGCAAGATTACAGAAGGGGAAGGCGCAGACGAGGATACATATGTAACTCTTGCATTTAAATATAAGGGCGAGCAGATTGTTGCAGAGTCAAGGGGTAACGGTCCTATTGATGCCGTTAAGAATGCAATCCATGATAAGACCGGCGCTTCAGTTAAGATTTATGATTATTCAGAGCATGCTTTGGGTGAAGGTTCAAACGCGAAGGCGGCTGCATATATCAGCATGATGGATTTCGATACAAAGAAGACCACTTATGGTGTGGGCGTAAGCTCGAATATCACAAGAGCTTCAATAAGAGCAATGTTTAGTGCGCTTAACAGACTTTGCAGAAATAAGTAGAGGATATAACAATGATGAAGTTTTTAATCACCGGTGCCAATGGCCAGCTTGGCCGTGCGGTATGCGAAAGATACAAAGATAATAAGGAAATTGAACTTGTAAGAACAGACGTATTTGAAGGTGATGGTATTGCGGCACTTGATATTACAGATTCGGAAGCGGTTATTAAATTTGCGCAGGAAGTTAAACCATATGCAATCATTAACTGTGCGGCTCACACGGCTGTTGATAAGTGTGAAACGGATTTGGACAATGCATATAAGATTAATGCGATTGGACCAAGAAACTTAAGTATTGCCGCCGCAAAGACGGGCGCAAAGATGGTTCAGATATCAACGGATTATGTTTTTGCAGGTGACGGAACAAAGCCTTATACGGAATTTGATGAAATATCCCCAAAGAGTGCATACGGAAAAACAAAGGCGGAAGGTGAAAAATTTGTAATGAACTTCTCAGACAGATTCTTTATTATAAGAACGGCCTGGCTTTACGGTGACGGAAAGAACTTTGTAAAGACAATGCTTCGCCTTTCTCAGACAAACGACGAAGTTTCGGTTGTTTGCGATCAAATAGGTTCTCCTACAAGTACTGCGGTACTTACGGATATTATCAATAACCTTATCTTTACCGAAAATTACGGGATTTACCACGGTACCTGCGAAGGGATGTGCAGTTGGGCAGATTTTACGGAAGAGATATTTAAACTCGCAGGAAAGAAAACAAGGGTTAATCATATTACATCAGACGAATATGCGGCTAAATTTCCACAGGCTGCAAAGAGACCGGCATACTCCGTTCTTGACAATTACATGTTAAGATTAAACACCGGTTTTGTTGCAAAAGACTGGAAAGCGGCTATTGGCGAGTATATGCTCTGGCTTAAGGAAAACGGCGGTATAGATTAATACGTAAGTCACATAAACATAATTTTAATTTAATTGACTTATAAATTGAAAGTGGTATATTGTTTATTTGCAGTACGTATAGAGAAAGGAATAAGATAATGAGAACTTATTTAGTAACCGGAGGAGCGGGATTTATCGGCTCAAACTACATTCATTACATGTTTAAAAAATATGATAATGAAATTAGAATCATTAATGTTGATAAACTTACATATGCCGGAAATTTAGAGAACCTTAAGGACATTGAAGGCAGAGCGAATTACACATTTGTTAAGGCTGATATCTGTGATAAGGAAGCAATTTCAAAGATTTTTGCAGAAAACGACATTGACAGAGTGGTACATTTTGCCGCTGAAAGTCACGTTGACAGAAGTATCAAGAATCCTGAGGTTTTTGTTTCAACTAACGTTCTTGGAACAGCTGTAATGCTTAACTGTGCAAAGGCTGCATGGGAGCTTGAAGACGGAAGCTTCAAGGAGGGAAAGAAATTCCTTCATGTTTCAACAGATGAAGTGTATGGTTCACTTCCTGATGATGACAATGCATTCTTTTATGAGACAACTCCGTATGATCCACACAGCCCATACTCAGCAAGTAAGGCATCTTCAGACCTTCTTGTAAAGGCTTATATGGATACATATAAGTTTCCTGCAAATATTACAAACTGTTCAAATAACTACGGACCTTATCAGTTCCCTGAAAAGCTTATTCCGCTTATCATAAATAATGCCCTTAACGGCAAGAAGTTACCTGTATATGGTGACGGTAAAAACGTTCGTGACTGGTTGTTTGTTGAAGACCATGCAAAGGCAATCGATATGGTTCAGGAGCAGGGCAAGCTCTTTGAAACATACAATATTGGCGGTCATAACGAAAAGAGAAATATTGAAATCATTAATATCATTCTTGAAACACTTTCAGAGATGCTTCCTGACAGTGATCCAAGAAAGGCTCATATTAACACAGACTTAATTACTTATGTTACTGACCGTAAGGGACATGACAGAAGATATGCCATTGCGCCTGACAAGATTAAGGCTGACCTTGGCTGGTATCCTGAAACAATGTTCAAAGACGGTATCAAGAAGACAATCGCATGGTACTTCGAGCATGAAGACTGGATGAAGAACGTAACAAGCGGCGATTATCAGAAATACTACGATTCAATGTATTCAGACAGGTAATTCAGGAGGCAATATGAAAGGTATTATTCTTGCGGGTGGTTCAGGAACAAGACTTTATCCGCTTACAAAGGCAATCTCGAAGCAGATTATGCCTGTTTATGATAAACCAATGATTTATTATCCGCTTTCAACACTTATGCTTGCGGGTATCAGAGAAGTACTTATTATCTCAACTCCAAGAGATCTTCCTGTATTTAGGGAACTCTTAGGTGACGGTTCGCAGCTTGGAATGAGATTTGAATATGCAATCCAGGAAGTTCCGAGAGGACTTGCAGATGCGTTTATTGTCGGAGAGAAATTTATTGGCAATGACAATGTTGCACTTGTACTTGGCGATAATATTTTCTATGGCCAGAGTTTCTCTAAAGTTTTAAAAAATGCTGCTGAAAGAGAAAAAGGCGCAACGATTTTCGGTTATTATGTAAAAGATCCGAGAGAATACGGCGTTGTTGAATTTGATGAAAACGGAAAGGCTTTGTCAATTGAAGAAAAGCCTGCAAATCCAAAGTCGAATTATGCCGTTCCCGGACTTTACTTCTACGATAATGATGTAGTTGAAATTGCAAAGAATATTAAACCATCGGCAAGAGGTGAAATTGAAATAACAGCCGTAAACAATGAATACCTTAACAGAGGTACTCTTTTGGTTGAGACTCTTGGTCGTGGTTTTGCGTGGCTTGATACGGGAAATCATGATATGTTGCTTGCGGCAGCAGATTTTGTTTCAAGTATCCAGAGAAGACAGGGACTTTATGTTTCCTGTATTGAAGAAATTGCATTTAAGAGAGGCTTTATTGATGCAACGCAGCTTAGGAAGCTTGCAGAGCCGCTCCTTAAGACGGCATATGGCCAGTATCTTGTAGATGTGGCTAATGGTTTATAAAAAGAATTTGTAAAGGAAGACATTAAGATGGGAAAAATTTCCGTAGAAAAATGTGACATTGAAGGCCTTAAGATTATCACTCCTCAGGTTTTTGGCGATTCAAGAGGATATTTTTTAGAGACATATAATTATAACGACTTTAAAGAAGCGGGTATTGATAATGTTTTTGTACAGGACAATCAGTCTTCTTCAAAAAAGGGCGTTTTAAGAGGGCTTCATTTTCAGATTAACTTCCCACAGGACAAGCTTGTAAGAGTTGTTCGCGGCGAAGTATATGACGTGGCAGTTGATTTGCGTCCGGATTCAAAAACATTTGGACAGTGGAAGGGTGTTTTGCTTTCGGCAGAAAACAAGAAACAGTTCTTTATTCCAAAGAATTTTGCACACGGATTTATCGTTTTATCTGATGAAGCAGAATTCTGCTACAAGTGTACGGATTTTTATCATCCAAATGATGAGGGCGGACTTCTTTGGTCCGATCCGGAAATCGGCGTTGAATGGCCTCTTCCGGAAGGATTTACAAAAGATGACCTTATATTTTCAGAGAAAGATACCAAGTGGAACGGAATTACAGAATATAAAAAAGAACGCGGGTTGAATCAGTTATAAAAGGTTAAGAATATTTCGCAAAAAGAAGGAAATAGTATGAACCGAGATGAAAGAAACGATATGGGATATATCGATAGGGAAAGAGAAGCAAAACTTCTCAGAAAAAAGAAGAGAAAAAAAGCAAGAATCATTAAGAGAGTGATTATTGGAGTTGAAGTATTTGTCTCCGTTATTTTACTTCTTTTAATAATTTTGCTTAAAATGCCTAATGCTAAGTCAACGCTTATCAATGCGCCTTTCGGAAAATTTTTCCTTAAGTTTTTGATAAGTGAAAAGTCTGTTAATAACGTTATTGATACAACCTTTAACGATGATGATGTTAAACAAAACGAAGAATTAAATACTGATGTAATGGATGAGTATATTAATCTTCTTTTGTTTGGAGTGGATTCAAGAGATGACGCACTTGATTCAATCACGCATAGTGATTCGATGATCTTAATCAGCATTAATAAGACCACGAGTGAAGTAAAGATGGTTTCTTTATACAGAGATACATTTTTACGAATCATGTATAATGACGGCTCATCCACATATAGGAAACTTAATTATTCCTACTTTGTGGGTGGTCCTGTTTGTACAATTAACACCATCAACATGAATTATGATTTAAATATTACGGATTATGCGACGGTTAACTTTGCAGGTCTTGCCGATATCATTGACGCTTTGGGCGGCGTTGACGTACTTCTCACGCAGTCTGAAATGTATTATACAAACATATATCTTGAAGAAACAATGAAAGTAACGGGCAGAACCACGAATTATCTTACCACGTACAGCACAAACGGTGAGAAGATTCACTTAGACGGCTTACAGGCGGTTGCATATTGCAGAATCAGATATACAAAGTATTACGGTGAAGACGGTACTGAAGCAAACAACGATATGGGAAGAACCTGCAGACAGAGAAATGTCATATCGAAGTTAATTGCAAAGGCTAAGACTGCAGGTACGGATGCACTTTTAGAGATTGCAAATGCAATGTTTGAAAGCCAGTCTGAAACAAAGACATTTATAACGAGTCTTACATATGACGAGATAATCGACCTCATCCCAATCCTTATAAAGTGTACATTTTATAATGATGCGGAAAAGAGCGGTTTCCCGTATGAATACGGCTTTGATACCATAAATTACGAAAGTGTGGTAACGGCTGAAGATTTGGTTACAAATGTAAAGGCTTTACATGAATACCTATACGGTGAAACGGATTATGAGCCGACATCCACGGTTAAGCGAATAAGCGAGATTTTGGACCTTATTGCCGGCGAAGAAACGGATTAATACAAAAAAATGACGGGCAGGTGACGAAAGTCACCTGTTTTTTTCACGTATATTTCACCTAAAATAACATTTACTCCAAAGAATGAACACAGTTTTTACACAATTAGCTGATATTATTACGCATGTAAGGACGAAATCTAACAAAAGTATGGAGGACTTTAAATAATATATGAACGAAAATGAACTTAACAATTTTAATGCTGAAGGGAATACAACTGATACAGAGTCGGTTGTAACAGCAGGAGAAACAGTAAATGAGACTAATGAAATAAACACAGAAACAGTTAAATCCGAAACGGTTGAATCTACACAGAATTTTGTAATTGTGGATGAACTTGGAACTTCGGAAGAAAAGGAGGCAAAAGCACGGGATTTTAAAAATGAAGTAGAAGAAAATGCAAGAGAATATGCATACAGAGCGTATGCACCGGAGGCAGGCGACTCAGAGTGGAAAGCTTCAGCAAACGATACAACACAGGAAATTAAAAAAGCAAAAACTAAAAAAGAGAAGCGAGGGATGACGTTCGGAAAAGTATTCGCTACATGTGTGGCGGTTGCCCTGATTGTATCTATCTTAAACGGAGCAGTTGCTTATTATCTGTACGATACGTATATCGAAGGAAAGTATGTTACTAAGAGCGGATATACGGTGCCAAGTACAACCGGTACAAGCACATCCACCACGACGGATGACGGAAGCGCCGTAGTGACCACAACTACGTCAGATGATTCCACAACCGATTATACAGTGGAAGAAATTGCAGAAATGTGTCTTCCGTCAGTAGTTGCCATTACAAGTACAACATATTATACGACAAACACAAATCCGTTCTCTAACGGCTACAGCTACGCTGTAAGTGGTGCCGGTTCAGGTATCATTATTGCTCAGACGGATGATGAGATAATAATAGTTACAAATTACCACGTAGTTGAAGACACAGATGATCTTACGGTAGAATTTGTAGATGGAGAAACATACACCGCATACGTTAAAGGTACTGCTAAAGATTATGATATTGCAGTTATCTCGGTACAGATTGAAGATATTTCTGCAAGCACACTTTCGTCAATCGCCATTGCGACACTCGGCGATTCGGATGAAGTATCTGTAGGTGAACAGGTTGTGGCTATCGGCAATGCTTTGGGATACGGCCAGTCAGTAACTGTCGGTTATGTCAGCGCATTGAACAGAGAAGTTACAACAACAGTTACAACACTTAACATGATTCAGACAGACGCAGCCATTAACGGCGGTAACAGCGGTGGAGCATTGATTAACATGCAAGGACAGGTGATAGGTATTAACGCGGCTAAATCATCATCAAGTTCATCTTCCTCTGCATCTGTTGAAGGTATGGGATATGCAATTCCAATCTCAGATGTTATTGATATTATAAATGAACTGATTAATGAAGAAACTAAAGTAAAGGTATCTGATGACGAAAAGGGTTATCTTGGAATCAAGGTAATGACAATTGATGAAGATACAGCAGAAATGTACGGTGTTCCTGAAGGTGTAAGAGTTGTATCCGTTGTTGACGGAAGCGGTTCTGACGAAGCGGGAATTCAGAAAGGAGATACAATTACAGCCATTAACGGCGAAAAGGTAAGTGAATATGACGATATATCAGAAATACTGGATTATATAAGCTCCGGTGAGACCGTTACCGTGACCGTTTTAAGAAGCAGCGGAAACGGATATGAGGAAATTGAGCTGGAAGTAACTTTAAATTCGTATGACGAAATATATGGAAAATAAATAACTGATTTAATTATATAAATAAAATCCTAAAATCCTATTTAAGAAACCCCTGTGAGCAAAAAAACAGGGGCTTCTTTTACATATTGTGTGAGTAAAATAAGAGTTTACCTTGGATAAGAAATGGGCTATAATATAAAGATAAGTTAGGAGGATTGGACATGTCAAACGATAATAATGATGAATACGAAAACATATGTTATATATGTCACAGACCGGAAAGCAAAGCGGGTAAAATGCTTCATTTGCCGGAAAATATAGATTTATGTCTTGATTGTTTACAAAACACATTTAATACTTTAAATCAGGTTAATACTAATATTGATCCGTCCACGCTTGATTCTTTTATGAATGGCGGTATTTTTGGTGCGCAGTTAAAGAAAACAACGCCTGAAAATAAGGAAGAAGCAAAGACAGAGACATCTCTCGAAAAGACAAAAAATGAAGATGAGGGAGAAACAACCGAAACGGAAAAAACTAAGGAAGAAAAGACCTTTGACAGACCGAATCAGACTCGTATTCCAAATATAAGATTTATTAACATGGCAGACCTTGGTATGCCAAACCGTAACAAATTAAAGAAAAAGACGAAACGTCCGGAAGGCGTTCCAATTATAGATCCGAAGAAAATCCCTGCTCCTCATAAAATCAAAGAGCAGCTTGATGAATACGTTATTGGTCAGGAAGACGCTAAAAAAGTTATGAGTGTTGCCGTATACAATCATTATAAGAGGGTTGCGCACGACAGCATTTCGAACGATATTGATATTGAAAAATCCAATATGCTTATGATCGGACCAACGGGTTCGGGAAAAACATATATGGTAAAGACTTTGGCAAAACTTCTTGATGTGCCTCTTGCAATTGCGGATGCAACGTCACTTACGGAAGCTGGATATATCGGTGATGATATTGAAAGTGTCGTTTCTAAGCTCCTTGCGGCAGCAGATAATGATGTTGAGAAGGCTGAAACCGGTATTATCTTCATAGATGAAATAGATAAGATAGCAAAAAAGAAAAATACAACAAGCAGAGATGTAAGCGGCGAATCCGTTCAGCAAGGCTTACTTAAGCTTTTAGAGGGCGCAAACGTTGAGGTTCCTGTAGGCGCTAACAGTAAAAATGCAATGGTTCCGCTTGCGACAATCAACACAAAGAATATTCTTTTTATTTGCGGCGGTGCTTTCCCTGAACTTGAAGAGGTTATCAAAGAAAGACTTAACAAAGCTTCATCCATGGGCTTTGGCGCAGACCTTAAAGATAAATATGATGATGTAAACGATCTTATCCATCAGGTAAATATTGAGGATTTAAGAAACTTCGGTATGATTCCTGAATTTTTGGGAAGACTTCCTGTGGTATTTACACTTGACGGTCTCACTGAAGATATGCTTGCAGAGGTATTAACCAAGCCAAAGAATGCAATTATAAAGCAGTATCAGAAATTGCTTGAGATGGACGAAGTTAACCTTTTATTCGAAGACGAGGCAATACACCTCATAGCTAAAAAAGCGCTTGAGAAAAAGACGGGCGCAAGAGCTTTAAGAGCGATTATTGAAGAATTTATGACTGATATTATGTATGAAGTTCCAAAAGACATTAATATAGGCACAGTTACAATTACAAAAGATTACATTGAACATACGGGTGGTCCTAAGATTGAAATGCGTACGGAATTACCATATGGCGAAACGACTCCTGAAACCGACAAAATAGAGGTAACTCCGGTTGAAGTCGTTGCAGATGTTCAAGGCGTGGAAGTAGGATAAACTAATGAAGTATTATGCGGTAAAAGCGGGAAGAAAGCCCGGAATATACACAACCTGGGATGATTGTCAAAAGCAGGTTACGGGTTATTCGAATGCAGCTTTTAAAAGTTTTAAAACTAAGGCTGAAGCAGAGGCTTTTATTGGTGAAACAATCGCTTTACCGGGTGATTCAAAAGAAAAAGACGAAGGTTTAGACTTATCTGTTGCCGATGTTGTGGCGTACGTTGACGGAAGTTATGATGCCAAAACCAACCGTTTCTCATACGGATGTGTCATTTTTTATGACGGTAAGGAAGAACATTTTTCAAAAGAAGTCTTTGATGAAAGCCTTGCAACCATGCATAATGTGGCCGGCGAAATAAAAGGCGCCGAAACCGCAATGAGATACGCAATTTCAAAAAATGCCAAAAGCCTTGCCATTTATCATGATTATGAAGGCATTGCAAAATGGTGCACCGGAGAATGGAAGGCAAATAAGGATGGCACTGTTGCATACAGGGATTATTACAGAAGTATTAAAGACCGTCTTGATGTTACTTTTGTAAAGGTTAAAGGCCATTCTAACGATAAATACAACGATATGGCAGATCATCTTGCAAAAGAGGCAATCGGGCTTTTGTAACATACAGGAAAAAGGAATAAAGGCTTACCGTAACCAATAATAGGAGGTAATATGCAGATTTATTTATTTGTGCTCATAGTGGTATTTATATTGCTGCTTCTTGCAATTGTAAGGACGTATTTCAGTAAACGCCCTATTGCAAGAACGTTACTTCCTGCGCTTTGTTTATCAAGCCTTCCGATTATTTCTAACTTTGTAATTTCCGTTTCCGAAAGTTATTTCTTCAGCTATGCGGCTTACATTGTTTATTTGTTAAGCACTGACTGGATGCTTTATTTTACAATCACCCACGCAAAAGCATATTGTAATTTTGATTTCATAAGAACAAAGGAAAAATACGCCTTTTTAGGTATGGTTTTCCTTGATTCTTTGATGATTCTTTTAAATCCATTATTTAATCACGTATTTACCTTAAAAAAAATCAGTACGCAGTTTTCTGATGAGTATTATCTTTTAAATTCAAAGCCCGGACATTATATCCACCTTGTAATTACCGTACTTTTGATTGTCAGACTGATTTTTATTTATTTTGAAAAACTTAAAAAAGTCTCAAGAATATATGCGATCCGCTATTATCCAATTGTACTTAGTATAATTGCCGTTGCTGTATGGGACTTTTATTATATTATTTTTACCGTACCGATTGATAAATCAATGTTAGGCTACGCTCTATGCGGCCTTTTGGTATATTATTTTTCGGTTGAGTATGATACAAACCGGGTTGTAAATAAGATGTTTGCAACCATAATGGCTCAGGAAACGGATGCTACCATCTTCTTTGATATGGAGGGCAAATCTGTTTTTGTAAATAAGAGTGCAAACGAACTTCTTGATACAAACGAAAATTCCGTATTAATGATAAATTCCGTTTTGGATAAATTAACGGGAAAAGAAAACGGAGTATGGGAAAACTCATATACCGGAGTTCATAAATACGAAAAAGGCGAAACAGAGTATGTTTTGGAACTTGATTATCATGTATTGGAAGGGGCCGATGGCAGCTTTATTGGCTCAATTCTGAATGTCTTTGACAGAACCGAAGAAGATAAAAGACACCGCGAAGAGCGTTTCAAAGCTCAACACGATCCGGTTACGGGTTCATATAATATGGATCATTTTTGCGAGGTTGCAAGACAAAGAATTGATGAAAACCCAAATACGGATTACGTAATTGTTGTTTCTGATATTAAGAGCTTTAAACTTGTAAACGATATGTTCGGCAGAAAAGCGGGAGACGATATTCTTTGCAATATTGCAAATCTTGTAAGAACGTATCTTTCAAAAAATTCTGTATTCGGACGCATAGGTAATGACAAGTTTGTCGCCCTTATAAGAAAAAAGGATTATAACGAGAGAATCTTTATTGACGGGCCAAGGCACATTGCTCATATTGAGAGCAATCTTTTGTACCCGATTATCATTCATTTCGGTGTATATGAAGTGGTTGAAAGAAACATTCCAATCTCTGTTATGTGTGACAGAGCGGCCATGGCCATTCTTAAGATTAAGGGCGAGGTAACCAATAACATTGCATATTATGATGATACAATAAGAACTGAATTTTTGTGGGAACAAAAGATTATAGGTACTTTGGATGCGGCACTTGATAATCATGATATTGTTCCGTATATTCAGGCCCAAGTCGATAATGAAGGAAATGTATTTGGCGGAGAAGCTTTGATTAGATGGAATCATGCCGAAGAAGGCTTCCTTGCTCCCGGCAGATTTATTCCGATACTTGAAAAAAACGGCCTTGTTACAAAGGTTGATGTTTACATGTGGGAAGAAGCATGTAAGATTCTTCGTAAATGGACTGATGACGGGTACGGGGATACCTTTATTTCCGTAAACATTTCCCCTAAAGACTTTTACTTTATAGATGTTTACATGACAATAATCAAGCTTGTAAATAAATACGGACTTGCTCCTGACAGACTGAGGCTTGAGATCACCGAAAACATCGTTATGGGTGCGAGTGATAAGAGGCTCGAGGAACTTGACAGAATAAGAGGAGCCGGGTTTACCGTTGAAATGGATGATTTTGGCTCCGGTTATTCATCCTTAAACATGTTAAAAGATATGCCGGTTGACGTTCTTAAGATGGATATGGCCTTCTTAAGAAGGTCGAAGGATGAGAATAGGGCAAATACAATTCTTACATATATCCTGCAAATGGCAAGAGCACTCCATTTGCCTGTTATCACAGAAGGTGTTGAAACAAAGGAACAGGTTGAATTTTTAAAGAAACTCGGATGCGATATGTATCAGGGATATTATTTCAGCAAGCCAATATCTGTACAGGATTTTGAAGATAAATATATTTACAAAGACGGAACTTTAGAATAATAAACATTAAACCGCAAAGTTGTTATGTGAGGGAAAACATAATAATTACCGCAAAAGGAGACATTGATGATGTACACAAAGGAAGAAATTTTGAACATGGTTTCAGAGGAAGATATTGAATTTATCAGACTCCAGTTTACAGACATGTTCGGAACGCTTAAAAATGTTGCCATAACGGCTGCGCAGTTAGAAAAAGCATTGGATAATAAATTTATGTTTGATGCATCGGCAATTGAGGGTTTTGCAGGGGCAGAGGACCCGGATATGTATCTTTACCCGGATCTCGATACGTTTGTTATTTTCCCTTGGAGACCACAGCAGGGCAAGGTAGCCCGTCTTATGTGTAATGTATATACGGCTGACGGAAAGCCTTTCGAGAGCGACTCAAGATATATTTTAAAGAAGGTTTTAAAAGATGCGGCGGACCTTGGATATGAGGTGAATGTCGGACCTGAGTGCGAGTTTTTCCTCTTTCCCACAGATGAAGACGGAAATCCAAGTGCAATAATGAATGAAAAAGCGGGATATTTTGACCTTTATCCTCTTGATACAGGTGAAAATGCAAGACGTGATATTGTATTAAGCCTTGAAGATATGGGCTTTGATGTTGAGTCAAGTCACCATGAGTCCGCTCCATCACAGCATGAAATTGATTTTAAGTACGGAGAAGCATTAGAAACCGCGGACAATATGGTTACATTTAAACTTGCGGTTAAGTCAATTGCAAGAAGACACGGACTTCACGCTTCATTTATGCCAAAGCCGAAATACGGTGTACCGGGTTCGGGAATGCATGTTAATTTCTCTCTTACAAAAGAAGGAAAGAATGCTTTTGAAGATGCATCCGGAAAAGACGGCTTAAGTAAGGAGGCATATTCCTTTATTGCAGGGGTAATGGAGCATATTGAGGCAATTACTCTTGTTACAAATCCGATTGTAAATTCATATAAGAGACTTGCTTCGGGTGCAGAAGCACCTTCATATATTGCGTGGTCTTTAAGAAACAGAAGCGCATTAATAAGAATACCAAAGACAAAAGAAGGCGGAATAAGAATTGAGCTTAGAAATCCGGATCCTTCCTGTAATCCGTACCTTGCGTTTGCTCTTATAATTGCCGCAGGACTTGACGGAATAAAGAATAACCTTTCATGCAGTGAATCGGTTAATAAGAATATATATGAAATGTCCAAAAAAGAACGAGAAGAAGAAGGTATAAGAACCCTTCCGACAACACTTAAAGAAGCTGTATCCGCATTTAAGAATGACAGCTTTGTTTTGGATGTTTTGGGAGAGCATGTAAGAAATACTTACGTTTCCTATAAGAGCGATGAGTGGGAGAGATATACAACCAGAGTAACAAAATGGGAAATGGATGAATACCTTTACAGAATTTAACAGTAACCGTTAACTCAGAATATGCCTGTGCGAGTGAATAATTGTTACAGGCAAAGGAAGGAACAATCCATGGCTAATATTGTTGTTGTATTTCAGAGGGTTGAAGACGCAACTAATGTCAGGAATATTCTGGTTAAACGTGGTTTTGACGTTATGGCGGTATGTACAACCGGTACAAAAGCCATTACGCTTGTCGAAGAATTTAATGACGGTATTGTTATATGCGGGTATAAATTTGCTGATATGAATTATGCAGAACTTAAGCAAAGTATACCACCGCAATTCGATATGCTTTTACTCGCTTCCGCAGAAAGAATCGCGGAAGGGATTGAACCCGGAGTAATTGCACTTCAAATGCCAATTAAAATGGTTGACCTTGTAAGTACAGTTGAAATGATGTATCAAAACCTTATAAGGCGGAAAAAGAAGGCAAAGCTTACTCCAAAAAAACGTAGTGAAAGCGAGCAGAAAATCATAGATGAAGCTAAAAATATCCTGATGGAAAAGAATGGGCTTACCGAGGAAGAAGCTCACAGGTATCTTCAAAAAAACAGTATGGACAGCGGGAACAGTATAGTTGAAACGGCCTATATGGTTCTTAGCATAATGAAATAAATCACATACAAAGGCGGGACGTAACATGAAATTAGAAAATTCAAAAGAGAACAACGTACCATTAAACACAGTTATTTTTGAGGGCGGAGAGGATGTATACACCGTTGCGGTGTTGACTGACGGCTCGGTTTCGAAGATTTCCGAAGAGGGGACATACACAATCGAAAAAGGTCAGTTTTTTGCTCTTGATGATCTTACGGAAGGCTTTTACAGCGGTGATTATGTAGCCGGTGGAAATTGTAAGATTATTCCTTTTGAGTGCGAGAGTATTGATGAGTTTGGAGGAGCTTTAAGAAGCAGTAAGGATGCGCTTATCGCTGCAGGTCTTTCAATAAACTCTTTATATACCGATGCATCGGGCAAGTATGAAGCATTATATAAAAATGTTTCAGACCTTTATGCTGCAACGCTGGCAACGTATCAAAGCTATGCAACCGTTTGTAAGAAGACGGGAATAAGCATTGCAAGAACTTTTGATTTTCCCAATCCCGATGAATTTTCCTTGGATTTAGAACAAGTGACGGATGAAAGAAAGCAAATTACGGCAATAAAAGAGATATATGCCAATCATTCCGTTGTAATTAAATATTTAAGTGATTTAAAAAATGAAATTGTAAGTAATGACAGAAACTGCATATTTGCTCTTGTTGCCAGCCTTGCGGATTCCCTTGGAGAAAAATATGCACCGTCTGTGGCTAAGGTGTTCTTAAACTTTTATAATCGGATTTTGGCAATAGACAATAATTTTAAGGCTGCAAATCTTTCGTTAAATCTTGATATAAGCAGAGTTAAGTTTATATATAACATGAGCGAAACCTTAAGCAAGGTGGCAGACTTTGATGTGCTTATTTCCGGAAAAGACGAAACAAAAGCGCAGAATAAAGAAGAGGGTAAAGAGGAAGCTAAAGGCGAGGAAAACAAAGAATATAAGAATATTTACCAAACCATAATGCAATATGCCGAATTTGATGATGAATACATAAAAAGGGTAAAGAGCTTGCTTGATTCATATGTGGCACTTCCGGATAAATCTTTAGCAGATGACAATATAAGAGTTTTAAGAAAAAATCTGAACAATGAATTTTATATTATTTATGAAAAAGTCTTTCTTAAATATGCAAAGACCGGATCTGCTTCGGATGTCGTTAAGACTTTTCTTGATTTTGGACTTGGGGACGAGAGGTTAGTAAGGTCGTCTACAATTGAAGCAATTAAAAAACTTGAGACAGTTAAAGGCGGTAAAACCTGTACGGTCTGGCACTTAAGAGAATGGCTGCTTTCCATATACAACGGAAAAACAATGCCTTCAAAAAATGAATTTGATGAAGAATATATGGATATGGTAAGGCGCCGGAAAAAAGAGGAACATCTGAGTGCTGAAGAAGAAAACAAGCTTTTAACAGATGGTGTTGCAAAAGCAAAATATGAAATTGTAAATATGTTTAAATACTGCCACAGATTGTTAAACGGTGCACCGACAACATTTTGTGCATTTTTATCAGATGATTCCATTGATCTTGATTTTAATGATCTTGCGGTTACGGCAGATATTTTTAATGCTGCGTTACAAGAAGTTGTAAATGTAGATTATTCTGCTTTTTTTAGAGAGACAATGTATGAGGATGCCGAAAAAGGTATTCTTAAAGAAATGGTTCAGACAGAGGTTTATCCTGATGTAATTCTTTTCCCGTGCTTTGGTAATAACGGCCTTGTATGGCAGGATATTTCAGGAAAACGAATTATTAATCCCGGAAGATTTGTCTTTCCGTCATTTTTCTACGGAGATATGAATAACTGTATGATAAAGATTGTTGCAAGATTTAGATGGGAACTTTGCAAATCTGCACAGGGCATGGCATGGAATGATATTACCGTTCCTTCACTTACTTCGTTATACAGTGATTATGTACAGTTTTACAGAAAGAACAGGGATTTAAGCACGGAGAAAAAAGAAGAACTGAAAGAGGAAATAAAACGTTGCAGAAACAGCATGAGAGAAGTCTTTGTGACGGATTACTTTCTTTGGATAAAGTATGAGGCGGGCGGTGCAATGAGACTTAATAAGGTTGCAAGAAGGATGCTTGCCACGTATTGTCCTTTTTCAAAAGTGTACAGGGATAAAGTTGCAGCTCAGCCGTTATTTGAAGAGGCAATGAAAGTATATAATATAAACAGAAATAAACGAATAAAAGAACTTAACATGCGCTTACAAAGTTATAATAACAAGGGCGTTGCGGTAACGGATGAAATATACAGGACAATAGATTTTTGGGAAAAAATGTAAAAAGCAGAATCTTTGTGTTATAATATCAAACTGCTATATTAAAGATAAAATAAATAAGAAACGGAGAAAAAGATGTTTAAAGTAAATGATAATTATTTGAAACTTGCGGGAAGTTACCTTTTTTCGACAATCGGTAAAAAGGTGGCTGCATACAGCGCCGCAAACCCTGATAAAAAGCTTATAAGACTTGGTATTGGTGATGTTACATTACCTCTTACCGACTCTGTTATTACAGCACTCCATAAATCTGTTGATGAAATGGCAAAGAAAGAAACCTTTATGGGTTATACACCGGATCTTGGATATGAATTTTTAAGAAGCGCAATTGCAAGAGAAGATTTTAAGACAAGAGGCGTTGATATTGCGATTGATGAGATTTTCATCAGTGACGGTGCAAAGAGTGATTCAGGCAATATCGGAGATATTTTTTCTGTTGATAACAGGGTTGCGGTTTGTGATCCTGTTTACACCGTATACGTAGATACAAACGTAATGGCCGGAAGAACGGGCAATTACAACGAAAAGACGGGTAAGTACGATAATGTTATCTACATGCCTTGTACAAAAGAAAATAACTTTGCTCCTGAAATACCAAAGGAAACACCTGATATTATTTATCTTTGCTTCCCTAACAATCCAACAGGTGCAACAATTACAAAAGATGAACTCCAGAAGTGGGTTGATTATGCAAACAGCGTAAAGGCTGTAATTATATATGATGCGGCATATGAAGCATATATCTCTGAAGACAATGTGGCTCATACAATATATGAGTGTGACGGTGCAAAGACTTGTGCAATTGAAATCAGAAGCTTTTCAAAGAATGCGGGATTTACCGGAACAAGACTTGGATATACCGTTGTTCCAAAGGAGCTTAAGTCAGGTGATGTTTCTGTAAACGCACTTTGGGCAAGGAGACACGGAACCAAATTTAACGGTGCTCCATACATAATTCAGCGTGCAGGTGAAGCAATCTATACAGAAGAAGGCAAGAAGGAAGTAAGAAGTCTTGTTGATTATTACATGAAGAATGCAAAGGTTATTAAAGAAGGCCTTACAAAAGCAGGTTATTCATGTTCAGGCGGTGTTAATTCACCATATATCTGGCTTGAGACACCAAATAACATGACTTCATGGGAATTCTTTGATTATCTTCTTGAAGAAAAGAACGTTGTCGGTACTCCGGGTTCAGGTTTTGGTCCATGCGGTGAAGGATATTTCAGACTTACATCATTTGGTTCATACGAAAACACAGTAGAAGCAGTTGAAAGAATTGTAAAGTAGGAAAATATGTATAAACATACTTATGTTCATAAGGTCTGTTTTTATGAAACAGATAAAATGGCAATAACACATCATTCAAATTATATAAGGTGGATGGAAGAGGCCAGAATTTCTTTTCTTGATTCTGTTGATTTAAATTTCAAAAAACTTGAAAGTATGGGGCTTGTAAGCCCTGTACTTTTTGTATCCGCTGAATATAAGGATATGACGGAATTTGATGAGAATATTGAGGTTGAGGTTTTTGTTAAAGAATATAACGGTTTAAAGCTTGTATTTGAGTATGAAATGTATCATACAAAAGACGGTAAGAGAAAACTTTGCGCCACCGCAACATCAGGGCATTGCTTTTTAGATGCAAAAACTTCACGCCCTGTAATATTAAGCAAATTTAATAAGGATGTTGATGATGTTCTAAGAGGAGTGTTATTGTGATTCTCTAATATAAAACAAGAGTTTTGCTAAAGAATTATTGGATCGAGAGTCGAACATTATATTACTGGATGAGTTTGATAAGGCAAATTCGGTCTTTAGTAGTACTTTTTATCAGTTGTTTGATGAAGGGAAATATGAAGATCATAATTATTATGTAAAGCTAGAAAAATCTATCATTGTTTGCACTTCAAATTATACAGACGAAGCCCAGAATTCAAGAGAAATACAGCATTTTATAAACGATACTTTTTCAATGTATAGTATTAAAAACTTTAGGCAAGAGATTAATGTCGGTCATATGACCGATGAAAGGAGATGTATACAGTGGCAGAGCTGTTTGACATAGTCGGTGAAGACTT
>CAJOOB010000129.1 GCA_905236025.1 uncultured Lachnospiraceae bacterium | reverse complement strand
ACTAAAGTAAGTGCCTGATAAGCGTTCTCGAAAGCTGTTCCTTTGTTTGGCTAATTGTTCTGTTTTCAGCTAAATACGAGGGTTACGATATATAATTATCTCTTTACGTTGAAAGCCTTGATTCCAGGATATTCAGCTGCATCACCAAGTTCTTCTTCGATTCTTAAGAGCTGGTTGTACTTAGCAACTCTTTCAGATCTTGAAGGAGCACCTGTCTTAATCTGGCATGTATTTAATGCTACAGCAAGGTCAGCGATTGTTGTATCAGCTGTTTCACCTGATCTGTGTGATGAAATTGCTGTATAACCTGCCTTGTGAGCCATCTTGATAGCTTCAAGAGTTTCTGATACAGAACCAATCTGATTAAGCTTGATAAGGATTGAATTAGCAGCGCCAAGTTCAATACCCTTTGAAAGTCTTTCAGTATTTGTAACGAAAAGGTCATCACCAACGAGCTGTACTCTGTTACCGATCTTTTCTGTCATTCTCTTCCAGCCTTCCCAATCTTCTTCATCAAGACCATCTTCGATTGAGATGATTGGATACTTGTCAATAAGACTTTCCCAATGTGCAATAAGTTCATCTGATGTGAATTCCTTACCGCTCTTTGGCTGCTTGTAGTAGCCCTTACCTTTTTCGCTCTTCCACTCTGAAGAAGCAGCGTCCATTGCGATCATGAAATCCTTACCAGGCTCGAAACCTGCAGCCTTAATAGCTTCAAGGATCTTTTCAATGGCTTCTTCATCGCTCTTAAGATTGTTTGGAGCATAACCACCTTCATCACCAACAGCTGTAACGTCGCCCATATCTTTGATGAGTTTCTTAAGTGTGTGGAATACTTCTGCACACCATCTGAGGGCTTCCTTGAATGAAGGAGCACCAACAGGCATAATCATGAATTCCTGTGTATCTACTGCACTGTCAGCATGAGCACCACCGTTTAAGATGTTCATCATTGGTACAGGAAGCTTTGTAGCCTGAACGCCACCAAGGAATCTGTATAATGGAATATCAAGTGAGATAGAAGCAGCTCTTGCAGCAGCGATTGATACAGCAAGGATTGCATTAGCGCCAAGCTTTGACTTATCCTTTGTACCATCAGCCTTAAGCATTGCAGCATCTACTGCATATGTATCAGAAGCGTCTAAGCCAACAACAGCCTTATTAATAATTGTATTAATATTTTCAACTGCCTGCTTAACACCTTTGCCAAGATATCTTGACTTATCTCCGTCTCTTAATTCAAGAGCCTCAAATTCACCTGTAGAAGCACCTGAAGGAGCAGTTCCGCGTCCAACAGTACCATCTGCTAAATAAACCTCAGCTTCAACAGTAGGATTTCCTCTTGAATCAAGAATTTCTCTACCAACTACCTTTTCAATCTCTAAATAATTCATTTGACATTGACCTCCGTATATTTTTATTTCGAGTAGGTTAAAAAATTGCCGTTATGTATTATACCACCATTCTTTTTTTTGCTCAACTCTATTTTGATCAAAAAACATATTAACTAAACAGTTTTTTCTGTATCTTCCGTTATATTCCCATCACTCATCACTATTGTTCTGTTAAAAATATCTTCTTTTTCCGATACGCCGTGCGCTGCGATCACAATGATATTATCATCATTAGAATAACGTAACAGAGCATTGACAACTACATCAAGATTTTTATCATCAATTGCGTTGAACGGCTCGTCAAGCAAAAGAACATCCGGGCTTTCCATAAGAGCCTGAATTACTGCAAGCCTTTGTCTCATTCCAAGAGAAAAAGTCTTTACCTTCTTATCCTTAACATCGTACAGGTTAAATTCCTTAAGAAAGTCCATTATCACATCATCACTTATCTTTTTATTGATCGATGCCAGATACCTTAGATTGTAAAGCGCTGTTTCGGACATTAAAAAATTAGGATTTTCTATTATAACACCATACGTATAATCCTTAGTTTTCTTTATCTCTCCATTCGAAGGCTTGATCAACCCGCAAAGCATTCTTAACATCATTGTTTTTCCACAGCCGTTGTGCCCCTTTAAAAGAATCCTTTCCCCTTCATTTATTTTCAGATTAATATCTTTTAAAACCTGTTTTTTCTTTAATTCTTTATTAACATTGACAAGTTCAATCATTAAGTCCTCCAATCAAAAACAACAGTCATATAAACATCTTCATATCTGATATTTCAAATAATCTCATCTTAATATATCCGATTTTCTCATATGACTTATATTACATCCAAAGATTACAACAGTTACTGACAATTTCAACAAATTTACAACGATCGGTTTACCGCATTCTATATAACATAAAAACGCAAACGGCCAAGAATACATGCTGATCGATATTCCCGTCATTAATAAAAGAAAAGAAGTAAAAAGCGCATATTTTTTTCCGTTTTGGTATATCTGTAATAAGTATATGTATTCGCAAAAGAAACACATTGTAAGAATAAAATTAAGCTCCATCAGCAAAAATCGTTTTATATGCATTTCATTGTTAAGTGTACAGTATAAAACATCGCCCAAAATTTTTCCAAGAGTTATCATAAAAACATTTTTCATTATTGATACTTTGTGAAGAAATACCAGTTTATTCCTTGAACCGCAGCGAAATTGAAATGTTACGATACTCATAAGCATATCACATTCACGACTGAGTATAAGTACGCATATCAAATTGACCAGAATATTTGCAGACAGGATATCTATCATCAGCCCATTTTCGTTATACGGATGAAAAATCACATACGGACCGCAGAAAATCCAGTCTGCAAGAAAATTAATCAGAAATACAACAATACCTTCAATCATAATATCTCCACAGTGTTTATCAATTTACAATATAAAGTGTAGAAAACGATACTTCCTGCTATTTCATAAATAACAAAGGCCCTTAATGAATCAATCGTTACTGTCTGAAACTCACATGCCAGTATTATCACTACAAATAATAAATTAATTAACAGTGTTGTTACTAAGGCCCATACTTTTTTTCTGCATATCATATAAATGTCATAATAAAGAAAAAAACAAAAGATATCAAAGATAATCATACGCATGAAAATATTCAGTAACCTGACCATATCAACATGTTTATACTCGAAACCGTAAATATATGTCGCAGTAATAAAAACCGAACAAACAAATAAACATATAATAATCGAATCCGTCAGTGTTTTTTCCGTCGTTAACCACAAAGTATCTTTTCCAAATCTGGTTCTCACTTCCGGTGCCAGTATATCTACACTCAGAAGAAACAACGGAATCAATACATATAACATGCCGTTTACAATGTATTTTTGTGCATTATCTACGTAGTTATCGAAAAAAAGGTTCAGATCATAACCCGAAATATATTTGGCTTCATACACCAAATAAAAAATACAAAAACAGATCAACACCATCCATAAAGCAATTTTCCCATTTCTCATCCTCATAAATAATTTTCTCCGAGTTTTTTATATCCCATTATTGCCGCAATTATGGCAGCCATCAAAAATATGATCACACTCACACAAAAGTCTATCATTATCCATTTATCCTCAAAATCCATTATAACTCTCATCACAATATTTAAGTAATCAAAAGGAACTACAATGCTCCAGATATGTTGAGGGAGATTGATAATATTGCCGATCGTAGACGCACACAAATACGGCAATAAAAAGAATACTAAAAACGGAAGAACCTGATATATATATATGTTAGATATAAAACAAGACAACCCCATTGTTATGATATTTATACACACACAAAAAAAACTTTCAACAATCCATGTCAAAAGCGCAAAAATAACACAATAAAAAAGCCCTATTTTTACATCATTAACTTCATAAAAAAGATAATCCGTACCTCCGGCAAAAAGTGCAAGACCAAACCGACAAATCGTTAAAAGAAACAGAACTGTCACTATATAAACAGATCTTGAAATAATGACATTTTTATAATACATATTCAGTCCACATCTGGATATAAGATAATTCCCGTAGCCTTCGGCCCTGTGCCTGTACATGTCTACGGCCGGAAAAACACCAAGCCACAGCAATAATACCATTATAAGTATCATATACTCATCTGATATCTTATAAAATTTTATAAATAAACCAACCGTTTTATATGTATTAAAAAGACCGACCATTCTTTCGTAGTTAAAATCAGGCGAAGGGTTATTCAAATATCCGGCTATCTCAAGACTTTCCAAATGTTGAAAATAAAAAAAAACTCCGGACAAAACAATACTGATCAATAAGAGAAAAAATGTCCCCCACGAAAATAACTTTTTCTTCAAATCATATGAAAGCATAATTTTAATGTGATTTCATTAAGATATCACTTACCCCTTTCGTAGCTTAATATGTTTTCATCTGCAATTTTATTGTATCAGTTCCAAATTGCAATGCTCCAGGTTTTACGGACAGATATAAAGCGTAGCCAATCGTTCCAGTATTTGAATCACCTTTAGCATATTGGCCTGTCTTTCCTGCTGTGATAACTTCAGAACGTTCCTCACCGTTTGAATTTACAAGCTTTAATTTTGGCGAACTGATCATGGTTCGTGAAACTGTATAAACAATCCAATACTTTGAATCTGTTTCTTTATTTGATCCAAGTTTCTCGCCTGTTGTAGTTTTCGTAGAGTATCCCTGACCTCGGGTTAACGACCATGTTCTTGCGTCGGTATAAGTCGTAGCAGCATAAATTATCTGCGTAGCAAAAATTCCAATACATAAGCTACATAACACAATTTTTTTTAATTTTTTCATACACATCCTCCGTAGATTGATTTTTACCAGACAAACTTATCATCAAAATAATAACATGTCAACTATTATTCAATTTTTTATTCAATTTTTTTGTCATTTTATATGCGACTTTTAAAGTCTTCATAACTAAATCTCCGGTATGGCTTAACTGTATTATCCTCGCACAATATATTAATATCCGGCAGTCTCATACCGTTAAAAGTGTTATTCTTGCATGTCGTGTAAATGGCCATGTCACCAAACAACAACCTGTCACCCGGCTTTAGTTCCTCATCAAAACTGTAATTGCCAATCACATCTCCCGCAAGACAGGTGGCCGCACCAATCCTGTAATCATGCAGGCTGTCGCCGTATTCATATGCTCCAAGAATTTCCGGTCTGTACGGCATTTCTAAAATATCCGGCATGTGGCAGGCCGCAGAAGCATCAATAATACAATTATGTACGTTTCCGTTTGTAGTAATATCCAAAACCTCAGAAAGCAAATATCCGGCATTTAAAGCAACCGCTTCACCCGGCTCTAAATAAACCGTAAGATTCCACATATCCGTAACTTTTGAAATACAATGCTCCAAAAGTTCCAAATCATACCCTTTTTTAGTGATATGATGACCGCCGCCAAAATTAATCCAGGACATTCTCTTGCAAACATCACCAAATTTATCAATCACCGCATCAAGCGTTGAATTAAGATCATCCGAATCCTGTTCGCAGAGCGTATGGAAATGAATACCGTCAATAAGCGAAAAAGTCTCATCATCCATCAAAGAATCCCACTGTCTTTTTGTAACGCCAAACCTGCTTCCCGGTGCACAAGGGTCATAAATTGCATGCCCTTCCTGGGTGGAATGCTCCGGATTAATCCTTATACCAACGCTCTTTCCCGCATCTTTAACCAATTTGCCGTATTTCTTTAGCTGGCCTATCGAATTAAAGACAACGTGGTCTGAAACCTTAATGATTTCATCTATTTCATCTTCTCTGTATGCTCCGCTAAAAGTATGAACTTCTCCGGCCGGCATATACTCTCGTCCAAGCTTTGCTTCATACAGTCCGCTCGCCTCTGTGCCCGCAAGATAAGGAGAAATAAAATCATACAGTCCGTAATTGCTAAAAGCCTTTTGTGCAAGTAAAATCTTACATCCTGTCTTTTTTGCAAGCTCGCAGAGAATCTCCCCGTTATACTTTAATGCCTTTTTATCAAGGACATAACAGGGAGTCTTAAGATTTCCGAATATATTTTCCAAATCAAGGCCCTTTAAGTGCTCAAACTGTGAAAGGGCCGTTTTATCATTTTTAATCACCATAATTAATCAACCAAAACAGGATTATAAGATTCTTTTCTTGGTAAACCGTACTTTTCAAGTGCCTCAATAAACGGATCCGGATCAAACTCTTCAACCGTATAAACGCCCGGTTTTTTCCACTTTCCCGTAAGAATCATCAAGGCGCCGCACATTGCAGGAACACCGGTTGTATAACTGATTGCCTGGCTTTCCACTTCCTTGTAACACTCTTCATGATCACAAATGTTGTATATGTAATAAGTCTTATCCCTACCATCCTTTTTACCGGTAAAAATACAGCCAATATTCGTCTTCCCCTTCGTTCTTGGTCCAAGACTTGCAGGATCCGGAAGCAAAGCCTTTAAAAACTGAATTGGGACAATCTGATGGCCATCGTAATCAATTGGAGTTGTTGAAAGCATGCCCACATCTTCAAGGCATCTCATATGGTCAAGGTAACTCTGGCCAAAGGTCATGAAGAAACGGATTCTCTTAACTTCAGGAAAGTTCTTGCCCAAAGACTCAATCTCCTCGTGGTGCAAAAGATACATATCCTTCTTGCCCACACCATCAAAGTCATATTCTCTTTTGATGCTCATGGCCGGGATTTCCACCCACTTGCCGTTTTCCATATAACTGCCCGGTGCGGAAACCTCTCTTAAGTTGATTTCAGGATTGAAGTTTGTGGCAAACGCGTAACCGTGATCACCGCCGTTACAATCCAAAATATCAATTGTATCAATGGTATCAAACTCGTGCTTCTTTGCGTATGCACAGTAACACTGCGTAACACCCGGGTCAAAACCTGAGCCAAGTAAAGCTGTAAGACCTGCCTCTTCAAATTTCTTTTTATAAGCCCATTGCCAGGAATAATCAAAATATGCCGAAAATCCAAGCTCCTTGCAGCGCTTTTCGTAAATCTCTCTCCACTTTGGATCATCCGTATCTTCCGGCTCATAATTTGCCGTATCCATGTAATCAACATGGCAGGCAAGACAAGCATCCATAATGGTAAGATCCTGATAAGGAAGCGCAATGTTCATTACAAGGTCCGGCTTATATCCGTTTATAAGATTAATTAATTCATCAACATTGTCCGCATCAACCTGCGCTGTGGTAATTTCACATTTAGTTTTATTTTTAAGTTTTTCTGCCAAAGCATCACATTTACTTTTAGTTCGTGACGCAATACACATTTGTGTAAAAACATCATCTGCCTGTGCACACTTCCTAATTGCAACAGAAGCAACACCGCCACATCCAATAACTAAAACTCTGCTCATTTATTAATCCTCGCATACTTTAATGATAAGTTGCAAATGCAACCAAAATAATTTTACCAAAACTTAAAAAAGTTCTCAACGCATATTTGCAGGTGGCGGCGTACTTGGTACACAGATTGGACTTATGTGCGCATACACGGGACATGAGGTAACATTCTGGCTTAGAAGTGAAGGCTCAATCGAAAGAACAAAACCAAAGATTGAAAGATACTCTTCACTCATGATTGCTGACTTAGAGAAGGCAAAAACATTAGTCGGAAATCCTATGGGGGCATTCATGTATCCAAGGGGACTCATCAGAGACTGGAACGGCTTAACCGCAGAGGATATTGATAAACTTATTGAAAAGGGAAAAGAAAATCTTAAGAATAATGTGGCTATCGAGTTCGATATGGCTAAGGCTGTAAAGGGCGCTGACATTGTAATTGAGTCAATGTCAGAAGATCCAAAGGCAAAGATTGGCGTATACGAAGCAATGAAGGATTTGCTTGATGAAAACACAATTCTTTGTACAAACTCATCAACAATGCTTCCAAGCACATTTGCAGAATACACGGGAAGGCCTGACAGATACTGTGCTCTTCACTTTGCAAATACAATCTGGAAGAACAACACTGCAGAAGTAATGGGCCATCCGGGAACAGATCCAAAGGTATATGACAAGGTTGTTGAATTTGCAGATGAAATTAACATGATTCCATTACAGCTTCACAAAGAGCAGCCGGGTTACATCCTTAACTCAATGCTTGTTCCATTCCTTTTAGCAGCTCAGGCACTTTGGGCAAACGAAGTTGCAGACCCACATACAATCGACCGTACATGGGAGCTTGCAACAAGCGCCCCTGCAGGTCCTTTCAAGATTCTTGATATTATTGGCCTTGAAACATGCTACAACATCAACCAAATGAACCTTGACGCAAACATTGAAGGCACAACAACTTACAAGATTAATAAGCTTGTAAAGGCAATATTCGATGTCCTAAAAATGTCTGCCACACTCGAACGTGGCATCAGTCAAAGGAGAAAGAACTGAACTATACTATTTTTTACATTACACATGAAAAAAGCACCTCACAATAGGTGCTTTTTTCATCAAAATACGAAGAATCACTATATTATTGACGATACCACTTTGCTATCGCCTGCACAGCAAGTTTTGTTTCATCGCCAAAATAAACGGAATATAATT
>CAJOOB010000128.1 GCA_905236025.1 uncultured Lachnospiraceae bacterium | reverse complement strand
CCCGCACAGAACAAGGCAGCATCATCAAGCTGTGTACCACAGTGTGGACAAAATTTCATATCGTCTCCTCCTAAAAATAAAAAATATATAATTATACCAGCAAATATACTACAAATCTTCTGATTTTGTCAATAAATAAGCCGTTTTCAAGATTTTTTCATAGTAAAAAAAGAAGTAATCACTGTTGACTTTTCACCCAAAAATGTTATACTTTTCTCGGTTAGCATTCTCTAACTACAGTTAGATATATCTTCCCGGGAGGAAGCATGAGCACAGAAGTATTTAATATCATAAGACGCCTTGGAAAGGACAATATAGAGTTGCAGATAGCCACACAGTGTGCGCCGGTTATCAGCGGTCTCAAAATTTCCAATCTTCTTATAACCGCCTTAACAAATGAAACTTTTATAATCAATCTTTTTAAAAACAGTGACATTGATGTACTAAAACTTGCATCAAACAAAGATAAAGTTTTCTTTTTGGTTTACCGTAAAGACGCCCTAAAAGAATATCTTTCAAGTAATGACGTAAACAAACTGCTTATTGAATACGGGTATGAATCAGACGAACTTTCGTATGTATTACACGAATTTTCATTAAGATACAACTTTTGTCTTAACAACTTTACCCCCTTTCCTCACGAACTGGGCCTAATCCTTGGGTATCCCGTTGAAGATGTAATTAAGTTCGTGAAATACAAGGGAAAAAACTATTTACACGTTGGATACTGGAAAGTATATGAAGATCCAAAGACAAAACTTGAATTATTCGAAAAATTTGACAGCGCAACGGAGGCTTTTTCAAAACTGGTGGGGCGCGGTGTTTCCATTAATCACATTGTAAAAAGTTATTATGCGCACGGCAGCAATTAAAATCCCGGCTGTGGATTATAAATACAGCTTAATATAAACATCAGGTGAGCAGATTCTCACGAAGGAGGAAAAATGGCAAACATTTTTGTAATTTATTATTCCGGTACAGGAAACACAGAAGCAATGGCACAGGCTGTTGCAAAAGGTATTGAAGCAAACGGCAATACCGCAACTTTAAAAACGGTTGATTCGGCAAGTATTGATGATATAAAGGATGCAACTTCAGTTGCATTCGGATGTCCTGCAATGGGTGCGGAAGTACTTGAAGAAGGTGATATGGAGCCTTTTATTGCAAACTTTGAAAGCATTGCATCAGGAAAGAAAGTTGCATTATTCGGTTCATACGGCTGGGGAGACGGCGAATGGATGCGTGACTGGGCAGAGAGAATGACAAACGCAGGCGCAACTGTTTGCGGCGGCGAAGGCGTTATCTGCCAGGATGCACCGGATGATGAAACACTCGCTAAACTTGAAGAACTTGGTAAGTCTTTATAATTCCTCTCCTTTTACCACAAAAATAAGCCCCTATATTGGGGCTTATTTTTATTTAAGTCACAAGAGTTTTAATAAAGTCCATCGCTTTTTGCAATTCAATATTATCAAGATATCCTTTTAGTTCATTTACAATCGCCCTTGAATCCTTATCAATCTTGAACTCAGAAATTTCATTTATTATTTCAAGTGCTTTATCATGCTCAAAATTCTCAATCATACTGTAAATGTTATTAAAGAGTTCAAGTATCTCTTCCTTTGTCATATCATACTCGGGATTTGCAGTTTCTTCAACGTGTTCTCCAACTAGCGTTTCCTTCAACTGACCGCACGCGCAGCCCATTTCAAACGTTATCATCCTGTACATATCCATCACATATGTATGATTCGCCTTTATGTAATCGAAGTTTCCGTCCTTTCCGGTAAGTTCAAGCTTTTTGGCCATGGCAGAAAGTTCATCTGCGCCAACCCCGGCCATTGAACTCTTTAAGGCGTGTACGGAAATTATGTAATCCGGCCAGTTTTCCTCGGAATACAAGGCTTCAATCTTTGAAATGTTAACCGGCGCATTGTGGTACATATATGAAATAATATCCAGATAATCTTCCACCGAACCGCCGCTGTACTTAATCCCCTTACGTACATCAATATGCGGGCATTTTTCCTGTATGGAATAAAACTTCTCACTGTCAATTTCGGCAAGATTTGCATTCTTTTTAATCTTATTTACCTTACTGATTGGGAGTTTATCAATAAGCATCCTTTCCAAAAGTCCTGTATCAATCGGCTTTGTAAGGTAACCGTCAAACCCCTCTTTTTCCATTTTTTCTTTAACGCCAAGAACGGCATTTGCAGTAAGAGCCACCACCTTCGTGGAGCTGTCAATATACTCCAAATCCTTCAGTTTGTGGAACGCCACAACGCCGTCCATTTCCGGCATCATATGATCCATAAAAATAAGGTCATATTTATTATACTTACATTTCTCAATCGCTTCTGCTCCGCTAAACGCGTAATCAGCTTCAATACCGTATTTGCGAAGCATTGAAACCGTAAGTCTTAAGTTAACCTCGCTATCGTCAACAATGAGAATATTTGCGGTTGTGGTAAACTCAAACTCATTGTTTGAATCAATCAAATCCTCATACGGTGCCACTCCGTCCTTGATCGTTTTGCTGCCACAGCGTTCCTGCGGGATTTTAACAACCGTCGTTGTACCGTCGCCGTATTCCGAAGTAATGTCAATTTCACCGTTCATCTGGTCCAAAATGCCCTTGACGATAGCCATTCCAAGGCCGGTTCCTTCGATATTCTTATTTTTATCGGTATCGAATCTTGAAAACTTGTCGTATATCTTTTCAATACTTTCTTTGGTCATGCCGACACCGGTATCCGTAACGGTAAATATAAGGTTTACATGATTTTCATCTATATCTTCGCTTTTAATTGTGAAGGTTACACCGCCTTCTTCCGTATATTTAACGGAATTTCCGAGTACATTTATCAAAACCTCGTAAATGTTACCCTTGTCGCCTATAAGCATATACGGTATATTTTCATCCACACTTACGGTAAATTTAAGTTGCTTTGCCTGCGCACGAACATTTATAAGCATAACCGTGTCATCAATAAGATTTTGTACATAATATTCGTTTAGAACAACCTCGTGCTTTCCGGATTCAATCTTTGAAATATCAAGTACTCTGTTTATGATATTTAAAAGGTTTGAGCCGGCCCTTAAAATATCATTTACATTTTTTGCGGTTTCACGTTCTCTCGTTTTTCCAAGAACTATTTCAGAAAAGCCGTTAACCGCGTTCATTGGGGTTCTTATTTCATGCGACATATTTGCAAGGAAAAGAGTTTTTTCAATATTTGCTCTTTCGGCCTCTTCCTTTAAAACCATAATCTGATCCGTATATTCGTTAATGAAGGACATATCAAACATCCAAACCACACGCCCCATCATAATGTCGCCCTGATTAAGGTCTGAAATACGCAGTTCAACATGCTTGCCGGCAAAGCTGAAAATGTCATCCTTACTTTCAAAGATGGTTTCGTATTCATCATCATTTAATATGGTCATCACATCAAGACGAGGGAACAATTCGTGTGCCGCATCATTTATAAAAAGAACTCTGTTATTTGTATCAACAACCAAAAGTCCGTCCTTTGTCTGTTTGATAATTTCACTTCTTGCGACTTCAATGGTATTTAAAATACCAAAATGCTTGATAAGCGCCATAAATATGAGCACAACCACACTAAATCCGATCGGCACAAGATCAAAGCCGTGCGTATCTACAACACCCATTACAACAAGCATTGCAAGTGGGATAATACCCGTAAGAAGAATAAGTAAAATCTTCTCTTTTTCCTCTTTTTTAGCTTTTGCAAAGGTTTTAATGATGTTATACTCATATGCCACAGAAACTGCAATCATTGTGGTTATCATGAGAATATATACAGGCCCTCTTTCGACATCAAGATAATAAAAGCTTCCGTTATACTCTAATTCATATGATGCATAATAAAGATTATGTTTCTCGCAGGTAAACACCGCAAGCAAAATAGTGAGATTTATTGGAATAATCACAAACGGAATCCATTTTGGCTTCTTTAAACCAAAATACGAAAGAACGAAATACAAAAAGCAAAGCTGTGAGAAAATCTTATAGAAATATCCAATTTTAATCGCGGTAAGAATTTCGCCTTCAGTAGTACCGGTCACTTCCCAACAGTATGCAATCATGGTACTGAAAGCGCAGACAGCAGTATAAACAAGCCACTTAGAACAAACCGACGGTTTCTCATAAGCGGCCACTACCACAGTATAAAAAGCGATACACGCTCCAATTGCCGAAATAATAAATGCAATATTAACGTTTTCCAAACAATCTCCTCCGTTTCGGCCTTATTCCACCTGGTCATACGCATAAAACATATCTTTTACTTTAACCAAAACATCAGGCTTATTAAAAGGTTTAAGAATAACCCCCGCGGGCTTAAGACTGGTCATTTCCATAAGAATGGCTTTTTCCTTAACCCCCGTTACAAAACCAATGGGAACGTTTTCCAATCCTTCCATTTTATGAATCATATTAAACATCGAAACACCGGTATAAGGCGTCATCTGGTAATCAAGCAAAATAAGATCCGGTTTATATTTAACCAGATACTCCATTGCAAGCTTACCCGAGGTAAGTGTTGTAACATTATAATTATCTTTTAAGCAGTCCCTTAACATTCTTAAAGAATTAAGGTCATCATCAACGGCCAGAATATTTCTGTCATGGCCGCGAACCTGCTCTGCCGAAACAAATTTTTCCACGTAGTTAAGTAAATTTTCACGCATAACAGGCTTTACGAGGTAGCCGTTTCCACCCCGCACCATAAATGTAAGAACCGCACTCTTTGTGTTCTGACCGGTAAGACCGATTATAGGGATATTCATTCCCTGCTCGGTATGTCTTATTCTTTCAAGCGTTTTATACCCGTCCATATGCGGCATTTCAATATCCAGCAAAACAAGACTTGCAGGGGATTCCTGCAAATAAAGCACGGCTTGAAGACCCGATTCACAACACACAACCGAATACCGGCTCTCAAGGTATTTTTTATGAGTTTCTAACTGTTCCTTAGAATCATCAACTAGCAATATAACCGGAAGCATATATTCTCCTATACCCGGTAAATGCGCCAATGTACAAAAAAAGAGGCAATAATCCGCTTTTACCGCTAATAACTATTTAAAAAAATCCACACTACACTTGAATTACTTAATAGTTTACCATTATTTGCGGCAAAAAGCAACATCATTTACCTCTGTGTTGCTTATTTAAAGGACGAGTCCCGTTGTTTCGTCTATTCCCATTGAGATATTAAGGCACTGAACGGCAGCGCCGGAAGCACCCTTTCCAAGATTATCAAATCTTGCGGAAAGAAGAATTCTTTCTTCGTTACCCGTTATAAATATCTGAGCGCTGTCTTTTCCGGCCATTGCATTAGCCGCAAAAAATCCGGAATACTCTTCTTCCTTACCAAACGGCATAACCTTAATAAATACGGAATCCTTATAAAATTCAGTGAACTTCTGATGAATTTCAACAGGAGTAAGCTTTTCTTTTAAAAGATATGTATAAATCGGAACCGTAACCACCATACCCGCATAATAATCATCCACAACAGGAGTAAATAAAGGTTCTCTGTCAAGTCCGGAAATCTTCTTCATTTCAGGCAAATGTTTATGCTTTTGAGTAAGTGCATACTCTCTTGGCGCAAATAAATCTTCCGTTTTTTGATCCGATTCGTAAAACTCAATAGCCTTTTTACCGGCTCCCGAATAACCGGAAAGCGCCGTAACACTTACAGGATAATCACTGCCCATAATACCCATCTTAACCATTGGGCAAACTAACATATTAAATCCCGATGCATAACAACCCGGTACAGCAATAAGACGATTTGTGGCAATCTTATCTCTGAATTCCTTACCAAGTTCCGGAAGTCCGTAAGCCCAGTCGGGATTTGTTCTGTGTGCCGTTGAAGCATCAATAATAACAGTATGATCATTATCCTTATCCAAAAATGATACAGCTTCAATTGCCGCAGCATCCGGCAAACAAAGAAATGTATAATCGGATTCGTTTATCATTTTCTTTCTGTATTCGGGATCTTTTCTTAAATCCTCATCAACCTGCATAAGAATAACGTCCGATCTTTTTTCCAATCTTTCGTTAATACGAAGTCCCGTTGTTCCAGCACTTCCGTCAACAAATATCTTTTTCTTTTCCATATATATCTCCGTTCTGCCTAAGCCCGCTTTGCGCAGTCTTTGCAAATTCCCACAAGATTGGATTCCTTGCAGTCAAGCTTAAATCCCTTATCTTTTTCAACATACTTATAAAATTCACACATAAATTCATCATTCATATGAAGAACCTTGCCGCACATCTTACACTGCATGTGCAAATGCGCCTCACAGTGAACCTTTTGTTCATTATACTGGTAAAAGCAACTTCCGTCAGAAACATTTTTCGTCCTCAAAAGCTGACTTGTCTCAACCATTTTATCAAGATTTCTGTAAATGGTTGCAAGATTTACAATGTTTCCTTCTTCAATCATATGATTATAAGCATCATTGGCCGTAAGACGTTTATCCTTATTTTCCCTGAAAAAACCAAGCAGCGCATCCTTAGCCTTTGTCTTATATTCCTTCATGTCGTCTCCATTTCTTTATACCCGCGTAAAAACGCAAACCTAAAGTTACCTTAATCTTTTCACAACCCCTATTATAGCACAAATTAAATACGCAACAAGGTCTGTAGCCACAATAGTAGCACCAACCGGTGTTGAATAAAGTATTGAAACAAAAGTCCCCAAAATCGAGCAAATCACAGAAATCACCGCAGAGCAGACAACCACGCCCTTAAAATGATTGATTAAATTCATTGCTGCAAGAGCCGGGAAAATAACAAGCGCGGAAATGAGTAACGACCCCACAAGATTCATTCCCAAAACAATAACCACGGCAATGGCCACGGCAATCAAAAGATTGTACCTTTCAGCCTTAACGCCGGTTGCCTTGGCAAAATTCTCATCAAAAGTAACGGCAAAAATCTTATTGTAATACACCACGAAGGCAATCATAACAAGAATAGAAAGCACCACCGAAAGCCACATTTCATCCCTTGTAATTGTAAGGATTGAAGTTGATCCAAAAAGCGTGGAACAAACATCACCCGAAACATTTGCGGACGTTGAAAAAACATTCATCAAAAGGTAGCCGATTGCAAGAGAAGACACAGAAATCATGGCGATGGCCGCATCTCCCTTAACCTTTGTATTAGACCCACTCTTTAAAAGAACAACAGCGACAATAACGGTTGTCGGCAAAACCAGCAGATTATAATCAGCAAGCTTCAAAACCGTACCCACGGCCATTGCGCCAAATGCCACATGTGAAAGGCCGTCTCCGATAAACGAATATCTCTTTAACACAAGCGTCACGCCCAAAAGCGAGGAACAAAGGGAAATGAGTACACCTACCACAAGCGCGTATTGTACAAACGAAAAACTCATATAAAATTGTATCTGCTCAAACCAGTTCATCATTAAACCTCAAATTCCTTATATGCATCGCTTAATTTGTATTCTTCTTTGGTGCCAAAGAAAACATTGTTTTGGCCAAGATGCAGAATTTTATCCGCATATTCAACAGCCGCATGAATATCATGTGTAATCATGATAATAGTAATGCCTTCTTCATTTAATGCCTTTATTAACTGATAAAACTCAATTGTAACCTTAGGATCAAGGCCGGTCACAGGCTCATCAAGCAAAAGAAGTTTAGAAGTTGCGCAAAGCGCTCTTGCAAGAAGCACTCTTTGCTGCTGCCCGCCGGAAAGATTCTTGTAACTCTTATTTCTAAATTCCCAAACATTCATTCTCTTCATATTAAGTTTGGTGTTATCTCTTTCCTTCTTTGAATAAAACGGACGCATGCCGATTTTGGCAAGATTACCCGAAATAACAATTTCATATACCGAAGCGGGAAAATCTCTTTGTACCACGGTCTGTTGCGGCAAATAGCCAACTTCGTAAGGCTTAATACCGTCGCCGTACGTAAGTTCACCTGAAATTGGTTTAACCAGATTTAAAAGCGTTTTCATGGTTGTGCTCTTTCCGGCGCCGTTTTCTCCGACAATACATAAATAATCGCCTGCGTTTACCTCAAAATTTAAGTTTTCAATAACCGCCTTGCCTTCGTATCCAAGCGTAAGGTCAGTTGCTTTAATGTATGACATAATGTACCTTTCATATAAAAATCGCAAAAATGCAATCCCTTTGCATTTTTGCGATTATAGCACTCTTTTTATAAAAATGCAAGGCTATTGCATTTTTTATTATTTAGGCTGTTTTCCAATATAAGCAAGGATACCGCCGTCAACATAAAGCACGTGGCCATTGACAAAATCCGAAGCATCAGATGCAAGGAATACGGCAGGTCCCTGTAAATCTTCCGTATTTCCCCAACGTGCTGCAGGAGTCTTGGCAATAATGAACTGATCAAACGGATGCTTAGAGCCGTCCGGCTGAATCTCACGCAAAGGCGCAGTCTGAGGTGTTGCAATGTAACCCGGTCCTATACCGTTACACTGGATATTAAATTCACCATATTCAGAAGCAATGTTTCTTGTGAGCATCTTAAGTCCGCCCTTTGCGGCAGCATATGCAGAAACCGTCTCTCTTCCAAGTTCGCTCATCATTGAACAGATGTTAATAATCTTACCGTGACCTTTTTTAATCATTCCGGGAATTACTGCCTTTGAAACAATAAACGGAGCATTTAAGTCTACATCAATAACCTTTCTAAACTCATCTGCGCTCATTTCTGTCATTGGAATTCTTCTTATGATACCGGCGTTATTAACCAAAATATCAATAGTTCCAACTTCCTTTTCAATCTTTGCAACCATATCGTTAACCATAGTTTCATCAGTAACGTCGCAAACATAGCCCTTAACCGGGATTCCTGCTTCCTTATATGCAGCAAGTCCTTTATTTACAAGTTCTTCATTAATGTCATTAAACACAATGCTCGCGCCCGCCTTGTAATATGCAGTTGCAATTGCAAAGCCGATACCGTACGAAGCTCCGGTAATTAAAGCTACCTTTCCTTCAAGTGAAAATTGATTCATAAAATTCTCGTCCATTTTTCCTCCTTGGTGTTGTCACCTGATTGTTATTCCGCATTATGCGAGAAATGGTATCTTACTATATATTGCATGCTCGTATTTAAGACTTGATGCCACAAACACGAACCACTTATCCTTGTTAAACCTCTCTGTATCAAACAAATAACAGTAAACATCCCCATCTTTACTTTCAACAAAATCAAGCTTTGTCTTTCCTTCTTTTGTATAAACAAAAACCTCTGTTAACGGCTTTAAAGAACGCACCGAAATTTTACCGTCTTCAACAAGCAATAAAGGACCGTTGGTAACAAACGAAGCGCCGGTTTTAAGTGCAGCCTTGATTTTTTGTATCAAAGCATCCCCCGTTTCCCTCATATCAGATAAAGCACCCGCTTCATTTGCGCACTTAGGTTCAGGCAAATCCTCAATGATTTCAATATCCGAAATCTTAACATAAGTTCTTACATCGCCCGAAGAAAGCTTGTTTTTAATTATATCACTCGTGATATCAAAAACACCGGAAAATACCTCAAACAATTCATCATCTTCAAGAATAATCTGCATCATTTCATGATACATATCAGGGTTAGTGTTATGAGTATCAGATCCCGAAGTAACAGGAAGGTAAACACCTTTACCAAGTAAATCAAGATACATCATGAACGCATCGCCATTCAAAGTATTCTTCATCATTGGAGCAGAACCGTTCCAAATTTCATATGTATCAAAATTGCCAATTATATCGTCAAAGTCCCTGTTCCAGCTTATGCTCTTACTTCTCTCACACGGGTGATTAAGTTGCGCAACACCGCCCAAATCCTTTATTTCATTAATAATCCTTAAAAATTCGGACTTCATGTATTCGTCCGTCTTTTTCTCATCTTCCGGAATATGGAAAATAACATCTTTTCTTGCATCTAATGCAATCACATGTCCTCTTGAAGTTGAAATTTCCTTTGACGGAATGGCTAAAAAGTCTTTGTTTGTCTGTGCAAGCCACGACTCATGATTAAGAATATTGTGGTGATCACTTAAAGCACCAAAGTTAAGGCCTGCTGCCATCATGGAAAGCGCCACAACATCCGTATCTTCCCAAACCTCATCCGTTCCGCCGTATTTAGGGCTTGAATAAACGCTGTGATGATGAATGTCTCCGCAAATATAACCATTTTCCTGCATATTCGTATGACGCGTAAGATTAACGTTAATCACGGATTCAGAAGTATCTTCGTTTAGCGTAACAATCGTTTCAAACGTGTCGTACTCAGGGCCTCTTCTTACCGTGATTTTATAATCACCGCCATCGAGCTTTAACCTGAGTTTTCCGTCTTTATCCGTAGTGTGTCTCGCAAAGTCGATAGCCAGAAACGACTCTAAATCCCTTACAAACACCTCGCTGCACGCATCCGCCTTAATATTAAGGCGAAACTCGCCCTCTTTGCCAAGATTGTGGATTCTTACAAACCTGCTTTGTTTTTTGTATTCAGGAAGATACAAAGAAATCTTCTTCTTGCATTTTTCCAGCGTTTCCGGCGAAATTTCATTTGGTGAAATCTCCGCCATGTAATTAATAAGCTTATCTAAGTGTGACATTTTCCCTCCTTTACTCGTTTGATATTAACCACGCGTAGACTTCTCGCTTGCTAATACCACGATCGTTTGCCACTAATTTCATTGCTTCCTTTTTGTCAATTCCGCGATCCGTGTAAAGCTTAACATGTTCACCAATGTCAAGCGCCGCAAATTCCTCTTCCTTAGACTGCTCTATTTCTTCAAAAGTTTTTCCCTCAATAACCAAAACGTACTCGCCCTTTGGATCCTCCGATTCATACTTATTTATGGCCTCGCAAAGAGTGGTCAAAACCGTTTCTTCATGAAGCTTTGTGAGTTCTCTGCAAATAGAGATTTCTCTGTCTCCAAGGCATTCAAAAAGTTCCTTTAAGGTCTTTTTCAAATGATGCGGAGCCTCATAAATAATCATGGTTCTTGTTTCGTCCTTAAGAGTCTCTAAAACCCTTGCCCTCTCCTTTTTATCGGCCGGTAAAAAAGCTTCAAAGGCAAATCTTCTTGTCTTTCGTCCTGACATGGTAAGAGCCGTTATACAGGCTGCAGCACCGGGAACCGAAGAAACCTTAATACCGGCATTAAGAGCCTGCTTTACAAGCTCCTCACCCGGGTCTGAAATCCCCGGAGTTCCTGCATCCGTTATACATGCAACCGTTTTTCCTTCTAACATCATATTGACCAAAGATGCGGCTTTATCATATTTATTGTACTCATGATAGCTTGTCATCGGCGTTTTAATGTCAAAATGATTCAAAAGTTTTATGCTGTTTCTTGTGTCCTCAGCGGCAATAACATCCGCTTCCTTAAGAATCCTTATCACTCTGAAAGTAATGTCTTCAAGATTCCCAATGGGAGTGGCACATAAGTATAACTCTCCGGCCATCTTTTCTCCTTTATTCCTTGCCGTAAACCTCTTTAACCTCTTTGGTATATACGTTTTTCTCCTCGTAAATAACAAGAGGCGGTTCGCATTTTAACCATGTGTTTCCTCCCCTTACACCCTCAATAAGAATCATTGTGGGTTCCTTATCGACGTACGGATATATCAACCTTAAGCGCTTAGGTTCAAGCTTATATTCACGCATAAGTGCCATAATATCAACCAGCCTGTGCGGTCTGTGAATCATGTAAAATCTTCCCTGCGGCTTAAGTAAAGCTGTAGCAACAGAAATAACATCCCTTAAATTACAGTATATCTCATGCCTTGCAATTGCTTTCGGCATATCCGGGTTTTTAAGCCCGTGATTATCATCCATATATGGCGGATTACAGGTTACAACGTCAAAAGAAGCCCTTCCGTATACTTGTGGGGCTTCCTTAATGTCTCCCTGATTAATAGAAACCTTATTCTCTAACTTATTTAACAAAACACTGCGTTTTCCCATATCCGCAACCGATTCCTGAATCTCCACCCCAACAAACTCTCTACCGTTTGTTTTAGCTTCAAGCAGTATGGGAATAACACCGTTACCCGTGCATAAATCACAAACCCTGTCTCCATCCTTAACTTCCGCAAAAGACGAAAGAAGCACGGCATCCACTCCAAAGCAAAACTGTTTGGAATTTTGAATGAGACTGTAGCCGTTACGCTGCAGATCATCAATTCTTTCACCGGGATTAAGATTAATCATCTATATTAGTGGCTCCTTTTTCTTCCCTTGTAAGCTTTTCAAGTTCCTTCTCTTCTTCGGCACTTACGGCTTCATTATTATTCTTCTTGTTAAATCTCTTTTTAACCCTGATATCACTTACAGGATATTCTCTGAGTTCCTTTTCTTCATCAACCTCAACAATAACCTTAACAAGCTGACGAAGTACATTTACAGAAGCAACCTCACCCTTAAGGCCGTCCTTTGTTGTAACGTAATCACCTGCATTAGGAAGCTTCGAGTTAAGATATTCGTAGGTTTCCTCCTCATGAGCAAGACAACACATAAGTCTTCCACAGTTACCGGAAATCTTTGTCGGATTAAGGGAAAGATTTTGATCCTTGGCCATTTTGATTGTAACCGGTGTAAATTCAGACTGATAATAGCTGCAGCAAAGCGGTCTTCCGCAAATTCCGAGTCCTCCCTTAATCTTTGTCTCATCCCTTACGCCAATCTGTCTTAATTCAATTCTTGTTCTGAAAACAGCAGCCAAATCTTTTACAAGCTCTCTGAAATCAATACGGCCATCGGCAGTAAAATAAAAGAGAACCTTCTTACAGTCAAACGTATATTCCACGTCAACAAGCTTCATTTCAAGGTTATGCTTCTTAATTTTCTCAAGGAAAATTTTGGCAGCTCCCTCCTGCTTAGCTTTGTTTGCCTGATACTGCTCATCATCTTTTTGAGTTGCAATTCTTATAACCGGTTTAAGCGGTTGCGTGACCTTTTCATCATCAACCAATTTATTGCCAAAAACGACCGTACCATACTCAACGCCACGCGCAGTTTCAACAATAACATGTTCTTTTTCTTTTATATTCATATTAAGAGGCGCAAAGAAATAAATCTTGCCTGCTCTTCTAAATCTTACACCAACAACTTTAGTCATTATTTTACCTTTCTTATCATGAGTAACATCATTTCAACAGCGTTCTCAACTGAAATATTGTATCTAATCCTGCTTCTTGCCGAAGTAACAGCCGTAAGAATGTCATCGAGTCCTTTATACGAAATGCTTGCAGCCTGCGTGGCGATGGCCGATTTTTCGTGAAAAAACACGGCATTCTCCATATTCTGCGTTGCCTTATAAACAAGCACATCTCTATACCAAACTGTAACCATATCAAAATATGAATCAATTTCCGCTTTATATTCTGCGGCCTTTTTTGCATACCCTTCAATGGTAAGCGCATCAAAGCCTCGCACGGATATTAAAGTCTCCGTAACTAACTTCAACATTTCTTTGAAATGTTCATCTGACGCAAAAAGCATTGCTTTTCCAACGTTTCCACACGCAAACGAAGTGGCGACCTTAGCTTCATCCGGAGAAATTCCGTTTTGAATAAGATGTTTCTCAATAACATCTTCATTAACCGGTTTAACGGCAAATTCAACACATCTTGAAATTATAGTGGAAAGTAAGGACCCCATATTCGTTGTAAGCAAGATAATAATTGCGTACTCCGGCGGTTCTTCGATAGTCTTTAAGATGGCGTTTTGAGCAAAATTATTAAGATCCTGCGCATCCGGAATAATGTAAATCTTGTATTTTCCGGAATACGGCTTAATAACAATGTCATTAACAACCTGTTCCCTGATTTCATCCACACCGGCCGCTGCTTTTTCGTGCGTCAGCCAAATAATGTCCGGATGATTGTTAGAAAAGGCCTGTTTACAGTTTTTGCATTCCATACAAGGCGCCGGGCCACCTTTTTCGCATTCAAGCGCAGCTGCAAAAGTCTTTGCAAGCATCTTTTTACCCGAACCTTTTTCGCCATTAATAATAATGGCGTGTGGCACTCTGTCGCTTTCCAATGCAACCTGAAAACGGCGTATTATATTTTCCTGTCCGTAAATATCTGAAAACTTCAATCTATAACCTCAAGTGAGGATGTCCAAAAGCAATCCTCGTATTTCGTCGACGCGGTCCAAAATGGCAATGTTGTCCTTCTCATCCTTAATTAGCTCCTCTGCCAACGCATCGAGATTTTCGTCAATTAATTTTACAATACCATAAACTCTGTGTCTACCCCGTTTATCCAGGAAATTTTCTCTTTCAAAACTGTGTGAACGGTAAACCACCTCATTAAGAAAACTCTTAATAAGTTCACGATATCTGCGCATATCACGCACATCAGTCTTTTTGGCAATTCTCTTACCCATTTCGGTAATATCGCCCATAAGCTCCGCCACCTTGGACTGCAACTCAGTATCCTCAATGGCGCTTGCCAAAACAAACTTAAAATCATCACCTGTTTTATCAACAGACTGCGTGTTAGTTACATTTGTTGTGCTAAGCAGCTGATTAATCCTTATGCTGTTATCATCCATACGCAGCCTCCATTCTTAAACCATAAATACTAAAGCAGCTTATTTCTAAAAATAACTCCTCTGATTTCTTCAATGCATCTGTTAATATCAGAGTTTTCGTAAGTCTTAACTATCCCCGCATTTTCAAGCTTTTCAACAGAAAAATCTTCTTCATCCGCCAAAAATCTCCTGCACATTTCCGCATACCTTGGGAAATCCTGTGCTTTTTCACGGTAAAGAGCTCTTGTAAGCCTCTCTCCGTCTTCGACATTTATATACAAAGGAACAATCTTTTCCTTGCCGAAATAAGACTTAACATTCACGTAAGATTCCAACGTTCCAATCTGAATGTAATCATTTTTTTCGAGATCAATGTTGCCGTCATCAACGGTAAAATAAACCCAAGGGCCATAAACCGTATCATATTTTCTTCTCTCAATAACGAGCCCGTCATTTTCGAACTGTCTGTGTTCCCTTGCGGTAACAAAATGATACTCTAAGCCTTCAATTTCCCCTTCACGCCTTGGTCTTGTCGTGTAACCCACAATCGTCTTAAGTTCAAGCGTGTCATCATCAATAAGCCTTTTATAAATTGTATCCTTACCGGTGGAACTCTTGCCCATTAAATAATACAGTTTTCCCATAACATTCCTCTTTACAACCAACCTGTCACTTGGTATTTTATCATAATTTATACAATTTACATATAGATTTTAAGATTATTTTTCCGGCCTGCTTATGTCCACAAAACGTTTATTTCCAAAGAACTCCGTTAAGCTCTTTTTCATAAAGCCTTCCTTAACCACGTTAATAGAAAGCTTTTCGCCATCGTTTGAAATACCGTAAATGTTAAAGCCCATTCTCTTATATTCCAAAACCGTATCAAACGCCTCTTTCGTGATAAGTTCGCCCGGAACAATCACAGGAATTCCCGGCGGATAAACATAAACATAGTCCGCTGAAATCTTGCCTTCAGAGCTTTCAAAAGGATAAATCTCCCTTTCCATCCTGTCCACTTCACTTGATGAATACTTTACAATTGCCTGTGCATTCAGATTATACCCGAGTTTATCAGACGAATGGCCCAATTCTTCAAGTTCATGTTTAGCATCATATCCAACGCTTACATAAAACGTTGAGCCGTTATTCTTATATTTTATGTCCGGTGCCGAAAGGCTTCTGAGTGTGCTTATATTATTCTTAATGCCATAAGCCTGCTTGATAGCAGAGTTTACATTAGCACTGACACCAATTCTCAGCTCTCTGTCAATCTCAACCAAAGCATCATAAAGCCTGTCTAACCCCTCCTGAGAGTCCATATACGTGCAGATAGCCACAACATACCCCATCTGTGCCATTTCACAAACCAGGTGGTATTTATGCTGCAACCTGCGATAAAGTTCGGGGCCGGTCATTTTAGAAGTTTTGGAAAAAATAACAAGCCTGGTTTTATCATAGTCATAAACAGAAAACTTTCTCTTTACCTTATCTGATAAAATTCCGATATGTGTCAATTTTTCACAGTTAATTCTAAAATTTTTAATCCGTTTAACAAAAGTTTCAAAAAGGAGCGTCCCTTCCTTCATTATTTCCGTATAGCACCTGTCCAAAGAAGCCATAAAAACATATGAAGGAGAGCTTGTCTGATAAATCTTTAAATACTTTTCAAGTTCCGAAATATCAACAAGCTTACTCTTAACGTGCAATAAAGCCGTCTGTGTAAGGCTCGAAAGAGTTTTATGAGTACTTTGAATAACAATATCCGCCCCCATTGAAAGGGCACTGTTAGGAAAATATTCATGCATATCAAAATGAGCGCCGTGTGCTTCGTCAACCATAAGCACAACACCTCGCTCATGACAGATTTTTGCAATACTTCTTACATCAGAAACAATCCCCTCATAAGTTGGCGAAGTAATAATAACCAGCTTAATATCAGGAAATTCCTCCAGTTTATTTAAAATAACATTTGGACTTACACCACCCGTAACAGACCTTGCTCCATACGAATAAACACCGTCCGAAGGCTTATAATCAAGATTTGCACAATCCGGAATAATTGAAGGATAAACATATTCTGCATGAAGTTCGTTTAAATAAATGGCGTTATAGACAGACTTATGGCAATTTCTGGCAATCAAGACCTTTTCATATTTGGAAGTGCACGCGGAAATGGCAGAAAGAATGCCACCGGTAGAGCCGTTTACAAGCATATAAGTGCGATCAGATTCAAAAAATTCAGTTAATTTATCAAGACATCTTTTAATAACATCATTTGGTTCATGCATGTTATCAAAGCCGTCAATTTCTGTAATATCAAGTCCATACGGAATAAACCCGTCATCAGCCTGTCTCTTGTGACCCGGCATATGAAACGGGTAATCATCAGTGTTATGGTAGTTAGTTAATTTATCATATAGTTCCATATGGTCATTATAACATATCAGGAATCATATTCAACAAACATCAAAAGCAAACGGAGTATATAAATACATGCTATTATAAGCTGATAACCCTCTGCGCCTGAGACATGATTCCTTCGTCATGCGTAACAAGAATAACCGTTCGTCCTTCTGCATTCATTTTCTTTAAAATGTTTAGTACCATTTCTGCATTTTCTTTGTCAAGTGAACCTGTCGGTTCATCAGCTAAGATAACTTCGCACTTTTTATAGATCAGTCTTGCTAACGCAACCCTTTGCTGTTCACCGCCCGATAATTTATATACCTTTTCATCTGCAAATCCCTGTAATCCAACCGACTCAAGCACTTCTTCAACAGTTCTTTGGGTCCTGGACTTTTTTTGAACCAACTCTATATTCTGTCTTACAGTTTTATTTTCTACAAGCGCAAAGTTTTGAAACAGAAAACCAACTTTATACAAATAATATTCTTTTAAACTTTTCCTCTTTTTTATATCGCAACCGGCCGACAAAATACTGCCCGAATCAAAAGGTTCAATACCGCCCAGCATATTTAAAAGCGTTGTTTTTCCACATCCGCTTTTACCGGCAATAACCAAAAACTCTCCATCATCCACCGTTAAATTAAAATTATTAAACAAAGTCTTTTCGCCGAAAGACTTTGTCAGATTTTTTATCTCTATCACAACGCTCCTCCTTTTAAAATCTTACTGACATTCTTTTTTTCTATTCCGGCTATATTTATCTCCAAAACCAGCACTTCCGTTACAATCATCAGTAATCCGGCCGAAATTATCATCCAAGGCTTTGCAATATTGTACATCAAAACCAATACTACCAAAAATGTCGTGGCAATTACACCGGTGTACAGTACAGTATTAATTATTGGCATATTTTTCTTTAAGACGGTATATCCCATCAGTTTTTTCACCGATAACTCAATTGCATTTACTGAATATTCCAATCTCAATATTACTGAGATTATCATTATATCCAACAATATGAACATACAACTTACTACGCAATTACACAACACCAGCCTCAACATCATCTTTCTGAATTGTTCGTATTTTGTAGTTACAGATTCTACTTTTACAACATATCCCTTATTATTAATATCCGTTTCTTCAATGTAACTGTTTATCTGCTCATCTGTCATTTTAAACATCACATTTCTTTCTCCCCTTCCAAGATAAATGTCCGATGCGGATACATTCATCTCATCCTCCGTAAATGTATAATACATTACGATCGGGTTATTTGCGTATGCTGACGAAATCACCTCTGTCATATCAAAGTACATAATGGTTTCGCTTTCATCATAATATATTACTTCATAATCATCTCCACAAATATATCCGTAAAACTCCGACATTTCTACCGCAAATGCTTCGTCAACCGCAAATTCATCTTTATATTTTTGGGGAACAAACATATGTACTTTTAAATCATTATTTATAGGATGTAAAGACAACAAATCGCCCATAACATTTGACGCATTCATATTTATCGTTAAATATTTACAATCACAGCTTCCGGCTATATTTTCGACAGAATATGCGACATTATATTCATCATATTTTTCTCTGTACATTTCAAATATAAAACTATAATAATCCTCCATTGTTCTATTATCTGTCCCGGCGGATGGCAACAACGATATAACCTTATAGTCCGAATATTCACTTATAATATTCTTTTCACTTAAAAAAGAAACGCCTTGATATATAACCAGAAAATTTACTGAGACAGATAATATTGCGAAAATAGAAATAAAAACTTTAACAATATAGCACGTCCCGCAAAACGACTCGCTATAATTACCCTTTGACAACGACTTTTTCACGTCATATTTTAACATTGCCAGATATACTAAAGAATTTAATACAAGCATTATGTTCATGAATAAAAAAAATAAATCACGACAATAATCAACATATATAAATTGCCCCAACAGTAATCTGATTACAAGAAATAACCCTGTATATACCGCTAAGTCCGTAATAATATTCTTTACAATAATTAAGGATACAGAATCGCCAAGTGATATCCTCACGAAAGCTTCCTTCTTTTGACATTCTACATCAAAACAAGTCAACGCAATTAATAAAATCATTACAACGCACCACGCGCCTATCAATATGGTTTTATCATAATTTTCATATCCACTCTTTATATATGATGTACCATATTTATCATTCATACTCTGATGTACAATTCTTATCCCATCAATGCTGCCATAAAAATAAAACACCACTTCTTTCGACGGATTTACCATGTCGTCAAAAGAAGAAACACTAATGTGTGAAGTACCGGATATCAGAGATTTATATGTACCTTTTTTTACATCATATTTATCTTCGAGGTAAGAATCTATGGATCCATCAGTATACACGTCAAGCACATAATCGCCATTTTCATCAAACGATTTTGTTATTGTAAAAACATTTACAGAATTCTCGGAACAAACAGTACAAAGATCTTCACAAAATGATACAAAATCATCATCTTCTTCATTCTCAGACGAATAAACTATATATTTAAAATCTGCCTGAAATTCAAATATATACTCCTGAAATATTTCCGAAGTTAAAATCAACAATCCGGATATTAATACAATGAACACTATAAACTTAGAAAACTTTCCCATAATAATTCACACTCAATCCTTATAACTTGATTCCCTTTCCGTAGCTTTAAGACTTGAATAACTATTATTCAGCCAAAATGAGTATGTTATGTACTTACCTTTATGTGTAACTTCAACTTTTGACCAAGAGCCACCCACTGACCTTACAGGACCTGTCTCATTTCCGTTATCATTTGATAACGCTGCCTGATACCTACTTTTTGTTGATATTACCCATGTATAATCCTCATCAACAAAATCTGTATCATATCCATATACCATCGTTACTACACATTCCCCTTTATAATAATATTCTCTTGTGAGTTCCCATTCAACATTAAACTTATAGTAATTTGAAACAGTTCTCGTTGTATACCCATATATTTCATCTGTTGTAGAAAATAAAAAAAACAAATTAAAAACAATAATAATTCTCAAAAACTTTTTCCCCATTATTTACTCCTACTTCCAATTACTTTTTTCTACTGTACAAGTATAGTCTACTTTTCCATTGATCCATATTTTATAAAGAGGTTCATTCCCCTTATGTGTAACTTCAATTTTTGACCATTTATATGTATATGCCAATTTTCCCCAAAACATTCCTTTATTATTAACAACGCCTGCCTGATGAGTATGTTTATAATCACGGGACCATGCATAATCTTCATTAATAAATCTTGTATTGTATCCACATACCAACATCGCACTTTTAGTATTATTTGAATAATACGTAACTGTAACCTCCCATGAAGAAGAAAAATCTTTTTCACTTATATATGTATATACCGTATTCTCAGCAAATATCATTTGTTTACTTTCTAAAACATAAAAAATACATAAAACAAATAACAATGTCGTTCTAAATTTTCGAGAAATATTTATACTCATCTTACACATCCTTTCATGAAAAATCAAAGCCCCATAAATCTTCAGCAACTTTCATTAAGTCTTCAAGTTCGGTTCTGTGTTCATCAAAATATTTAACAACCTCATCATAACCTTCTTCACCTTCAAAGTAATTACAAATATTTAAATCTTTATCAACATATACATGATAAAGATCAAGTCCATATCCAAGCATGAACCCAATTAAATAATCTCCTCCATATTCGGGCCAAATATAAAATGTACAAAAAAATGGTATCTCATCTAAAGAATTACCGTTTTCATCGCAAAAATCCCCATTCTCATTAATTCTGATTTCTTCAGAGATTTTTGATACTGTCAAATATCCGCCTTCAAAAGCCAAAAATACAGGTGGCTCAATTCGATATGAATAAGAATCCTCATATGTACCCTCATATGTAATTCGTCCATAATCATTATATTTTGTTACTGTTTTCATCCAGGGAATATACTGAAAATAGATACCAAAAAACCATACTAAAGAAATAATTGCTAAAATAGAAAACAAAAAAATTGTTAAAATCAATAACTTTCTCTTAATATTCATAATCATCCCTCCCTTTATTTTTTAATCTTACCATACATTCTAACTATTCTCAACAAGAAATTTGTCAAATTTGAGAAAGGCTATTTCAATTCAACCAGTGTTTAATGACGTACAAAAAAACATATACCTCGCAACCTTGGTATATGTCTTCATAAGCAAAAATTCACATAACAAATGCCCAGTTCCGGAATCGAACCAGAGACACGAGGATTTTCAGTCCTCTGCTCTACCAACTGAGCTAACTGGGCATAAAAGTAAAACATGTAATTGTCGTTATTATAAAATAACAAATTGCGGGGACAGGACTTGAACCTGTGACCTCCGGGTTATGAGCCCGACGAGCTTCCAACTGCTCTACCCCGCGATATAAGGGTTATCAGGCTTTATAAATGGGCAGAGATGGATTCGAACCATCGAAGCAAACGCAGCAGATTTACAGTCTGTCCCCTTTGGCCACTCGGGAATCTGCCCATATTTTATTGATGCCTACAGCATCTTGTTTGGAATTAAAAAGCCGACGATCGGAATCGAACCGATAACCTGCTGATTACAAATCAGCTGCTCTGCCAATTGAGCCACATCGGCATAATAAAACCT
>CAJOOB010000127.1 GCA_905236025.1 uncultured Lachnospiraceae bacterium | reverse complement strand
TCTCTTGATTCTCTTGACTTTTCAATGTTTCTGATAAGGTTTGGTGCAATTACACCAACAAGTACTGCCATAATAGCAATAACTACGATAAGTTCTACAAGTGAGAAACCTTTTCTGTTTTTTCTTAATTTCTGGATTAACTTCATAATTTCCTCCGATCCAAAACAATAAATTGTTTTTTAAATTTTAAGTGATTAATTTTTAGACTCTTCCATTCCTTGGATAAATCTTATTTATACAAAAAGCGTTACCTGCTAAGTCCGCTTTGTGTAGCTACTGAATGTTATCATACAGGCTCATCATAGGTGTGTAAATCGATCCGATAAGTAATACAACCATAAGAGCCATTACAATAATTATAAGCGGTTCAATAAGCGCCATTGCCTGTGCCGTTGTTGTCTCAACTTCTTCGTCGTAGTAATTTGCGGCATTTGTAAGCATTTCTTCAATGTCACCGGTCTCTTCGCCAATTCCTGCCATATGTGTGATCATCGGCGGGAAAAGGTCGCTTCTTTTAAGAAGCTGGCTAAGCGGAATACCCTGCTGAACGGAAACCGCAAAACTTTCAATTTCATCCTGATATAAAACATTACCCACCGCTTTTGCGGTAATGTTTAAAGAATCAACAAGATTCATACCTGCGGCAATAAGAGTGGAAAGCGTTCTTGAAAACCTTGAACACGATGACTTTACAACAAGTGTTCCAAACACAGGTATTTTTAAAACAATCCCTGCAATCACTCTTGAGCCGCTTGGCGTTGATTTATATAATCTGAATAACACGACAATTGCCACAATAACCAAAAGTATCATGTACCATTTACTTATGATAAAATCACTTCCCGCCATCATGGCTCTTGTGATTCCCGGTAAATCCGCATCCATTTCTGCAAACATTTCCGAATAGCTTGGTATTACGACCACAAGCATTACAATCATAACCGTAATTGCAACACACAGTAACACTAAAGGGTAAATCATTGCCTTTTTAACCATACCCTTTAACTTTGCATCTTTTTCAAAGTGGGTGGCCATTCTTTCAAAGGATGTCTCCAGACTACCCGATGCTTCACCGGCTGCCACCATATGCACCAGTATTGAAGGAAACACCTTTTGGGCATTCATTGCTTCAGAAAGCGTCATACCTGTTTCAACCTGGTCATGTACATTAAAAATTGCATTTTTTAATGTCTTGTTTTCTGTCTGTTCCGCAAGCATTTCCAGAGCAGAAACAATACTTACACCCGCTCCGATGATACTTCTGAATTGCCTGCAAAACATGCCGATCTGTCTTGAAGTAATCTTTCCGCCAATCTGAATGTTAATGTCTTTGTTTAAGGTGCTTACTTCATTCACCGAAACAACCGTGTTGCCTTCACTCTTAAGCAGTGATATTGCGTCTTCGCGGCTATCGGCATCAATTTTACCTTTGGTTTCCTTACCGGCTTTGTTTAAAATCGTGTACGAAAATTGTGCCATACCTTTCTCCTTAAAACTCATGTCACATCTGTCTGTTCCATGTTATATCATTAATTTCTTTTCCATCGCTGCCTGGTCCTGTGAGTAATTAAGGCAGTTTTCCCTGCTTATCTGGCCCGATATAAACAGGCTGTACAAAGCATCATCCATTGTCTGCATTCCAAACTTCTTGCCCGTTTGAATCTGACTGGTGATTTGGAAGGTTTTCGCCTCACGAATGAGATTCTTTATTGCAGGCGTCATATTCATAACTTCAAACGCCGCAACTCGGCCGTTCCCTTCTGAGTTAGGAATGAGCTGCTGTGATATTACCGCTTCTAAAACCATTGCCAGCTGAATTCTTATCTGCTGTTGCTGATGCGGAGGGAACACGTCAATTATTCTGTCAATAGTACTTGCCGCTCCGATTGTATGAAGTGTCGAAAGAACCAGATGTCCGGTTTCGGCTGCCGTAATGGCTGTTGAAATTGTTTCAAGGTCACGCATCTCTCCAACAAGGATAACGTCCGGATCTTCTCTTAACGCAGCTCTTAATGCGTTCGAATATGAGTTGGAATCTATACCAATCTCTCTTTGGTTTACCATTGCATTTTTATGCGTATGCAAATATTCTATTGGGTCTTCAAGCGTGATTACATGCGCCGATGTATATTCATTAATCTGGTCGATTATTGACGCAAGACTGGTAGACTTACCGCTGCCGGTAGGTCCTGTAACCAAGACAAGCCCCCTCTTTTTCTTATATAATTCCGCAACCGACCTTGGAAGTCCAAGAGTCTCCGGAGTCGGGATTGTCGTTGCTACGAGTCTGATAGCCGCAGACTTCGAGCCTCTTTGCTTAAAGAGATTTACTCTGTATCTGCCCACCTGTGGTATTGAGAAGGAGAAGTCGACTTCACCTTTTTCCTCAAATATACTGTTTTTTCTCTCGTCCAACATATCATGGATTATCCTGGATGTATCATCTGCCATAAGCTTTGGATAATTCATGTTGATAAGATTACCGTTTACTCTCATTTTGGGCGGCACACCAACTGTTATATGCACATCTGATGCATTATTTTCCTTTGCCACCTGGAGTAACTCGTTAATCGTTACATCCTTTTCTCCCATAACTACCTCAACCAAAAAACCTGACACAAACTACTTGTTATCATAATCATCCGAACCAAATGTTGCACGAACAAGTTCTTCAACGCTTGTTACGCCTTCGAGAACGTACTTCTTTGCCGAATTACGAAGAGTACTCATTCCTTCTTCTTCCGCAGCTTTCATGATTTCGTCAGAAGTCGCGGATTTTGCAATGAGATTACGAACCTTGTTTGTAATTCTCATGATTTCATATATACCAACTCGGCCATTATAACCCGTATTTCCGCACAGAGGACAACCTACAGGTTTTTTAATTCTAAGCGGTTTATCTTCCGGCTCATTAAGCATTCTCTTTTCTTCAAGAGTGGCTTCATCCTCTTTTGCGCATGTACAAAGCTTTCTTACAAGTCGCTGTGCAATAATACCCACAAGCGAATCGCCCAAAAGATACGGCTCAACGCCCATATCCACAAGTCTTGAGATTGTTGCACCCGTGCTGTTTGTATGAAGCGTGGACACAACCAGATGTCCCGTAATAGATGCCTGAACTGCAATCTGCGCAGTTTCACCATCTCTGATTTCACCAATCATGATAATATCCGGATCCTGTCTTAAGATAGATCTTAATGCAGAAGCAAATGTAAGTTCCGCTTTTGGATTTACCTGAACCTGGTTAACACCTTCAACGTTTGCTTCTACAGGGTCTTCAACGGTTACAATATTAACCTCTTCCGTACTGAGTTCCGACAAAGCCGTGTAAAGCGTGGTTGACTTACCACTACCCGTTGGTCCGGTAACAAGGATAATTCCGTGAGTATTTTTTAATATGGAATCAAACATCTCCATATCTTCCGGTCTCAAGCCAAGCTCCTTTTTATCTCTGTTAAAGCCTTCCTTAAGAGCAAGTCTCATAACGACTTTTTCACCAAAAACCGTTGGAAGGCAGGAAACTCTGATATCATACTCATGATTATCAACAAGAAGTGTGATACGGCCATCCTGCGGCTTTCTCTTTTCCGAAATATCCATGCCGCCAATAACTTTAAGTCTTGCCGTTATCGCCGACTGCACGGATTTATCATATGTTATTACGTGTCTTAAAACACCGTCTATTCTGAATCTTACTTCAACCTTATATTCAAACGGTTCAATATGAATATCGCTGGCCCTTTCTCTTGCTGCCTGTTCAATAAGATTTCTTACAACCTTAACAATTGGCGAGTTTTCAATTTCTTCCTGTCTTGAGGAAGTAAGGTCCATATCATTTGCAAATTCCTGCTGTTCCTTTAAGAACTGTTCAGCCACCGCCTGCGCCTGAACCTTTCCAAAGTAGCGGTCAATCATGGTATTTATCTGCTTACGTTGTGCAAGCATTGGCTGAACCCTGCAGTTACTCGAAATATATATATCATCAATAAGATCGTAATTTAACGGATCCGCCATAGCAACGAGAAGAAGGTTTGCATCCTTTTCATCAAACCTGTACGGAAATACCGAGTTTTTTCTCGCCATATCCTCTGTAACAAAGTGAACCGCTCTTTCGTCAACCTTTCCTGCAGTATCTTCCGCCATAAGATCAACAAAATCCACGCCAATGTGAGCCTTAAGAACATCCACAACATCCTGAGTGGTTACAAATCCCATATCAACAAGGATTTCTCCAAGCATAAACTTGCTTCGTTTCTTTTTTTGCTCATCAAGAGCTTCTTCAAGCTGCTCCTTAGTAAGTTTATTTTGTTTAATTAACTCTTCGCCGATTCTTACTTTAGTTCTTGTTAACGCCATAACTTTACCTTCATTCACCAAATGTTTTTTCTTAAAAACCACCGTCTCTGATTAAGAAAAAATACACGTCACGTATAATCAGAGTATGATACAATAATATCAAAACTTTTCCCATTTTTCAATGTTTTTTTCAAATATTACTCCCTTATTTTTGTCAACGCGTTTCAGAAGATTATTAATCACTCCAAAAGTCCAAAAAAGGGAAGTGCCTTTTGGTGGATGTTTTTCGTTTTTTTCCTCGATTATGTTTTTTTCTTACGCCATCCCTCGAAAACACACAGTTTTCACGTTGTTTTCACACAAAAAAACACAGACGTTTTTATAAACATCTGTGTAAAAAAATTTGTTAGTATCATTTTTTCTGAATCAGTTCCTTAAACTTTTCCCCACGCTCTTCAAAATTTTTGAAATAACCGTAGCTTGCGGCTGCAGGTGACATAATCACAGCTTTTCCTTTATCCGTACAGGCTTTTGCAACCGCTACAGCCTCCTCCAAATCCTTTGACGCATACATGTACATCTTATTATCATCATATGTAATTTCCGCAACAGGTTCAAAAACCCTTTCCGAAACACGGCTATCGGCAGTGATTAGATCAAATTTTTCCTCATTACCCAGGCCATAATTTATCAGCTCATTTAAAATCCTGTAGCCGGTTTCGTACATAAAAATTACGTTTTTTATTGGTGCCGTAAGCAAAAACACTTCAAGGTCGGCATAATCAATTCCTCTGTCCATACCTCCGATCAATACGGTTTGCGCACCCGAAATACTCTTGATGGCGCTTATTGCCGCTTCCCCGATCGTTGAAATTGAATCGTCGTAATACTTTATACCTTCAGTTTCTCCCACGAACGCAAGCCTGTGAGCAAGCGGTTCAAATGAAATAAAGGCATCTTTTATTATATCGTCAGGAATCCCCAAATCACTGCAAATTGCATACACAAGGGCGGCATTATTACAATTATGCTCGCCAATAAGCTTCCACTCATCAACCGGCAAAGAAAATTTCTTTCCTTTATAACTCACACTGTATTCATTATTATTAATGCCGGGCTTAATGCCTTTAAGCGAAAAATCAATACCGGTGTAAAGTTTATCTCCTTCCTTTTGATGAAGATAAATATTATCCTTTGCAGCCTTATACTTATCAAAAGTACCATAATGGTCAAGATGTTCTTCATAAAGATTAAGATAAACGGCCGTTTTAGGAGAAACGCCACAATACTCAAGCTGATGGCAGCTAAGTTCCAAAACAATGTACGGCATTTGACCATCTGCTTTAAGTCTGTTTATTTCATCAATAAGCAAAAAAGCCGGAATCCCGATATTACCGCCAAATACAACGGGAACATGAGCCGTTTTCAATGTATGATAAATAAGAGACGACGTGGTACTTTTGCCCTTCGTACCGGTCACTCCAATTATATTTTCCCTGTAAATTCTGATAAATTCTGCAATTTCTGAAGTAATCACGGTTTTATATTCACCCGCCGCTTTTGGCAAAACAACGCCCGGGCTTTTAAAAACAATATCGTAATCCTCAAGCGAATCCATATAACCGGCGCCAGAAATCACCTTTTCTTCCACTTCCTGCGGCTTTAAGTCTGCAACGGTAATATCAGGATTTGTCACATTCTTTTTTATAAAATCGTAAGTAGCGCGACCTTCTCTTCCAAAACCCAAAATAAGAATTTTTTTATTTTCACAAAGATTTTTAATGTGTTCTTCCATTACTAATCTCCCATGACTGTCTCTTTCATAATCTTTTCAAAAGAAGGCGGCAACAAATTCTCTTTATCGTAAAATTTTGGATAGTTATTTTTCTTACCCTTATATTCACGATACAATTCAGTGGTCTTATAATATTCCAAAAGTTTTGGAAGTTTTTCTCCCTCACTTTCCATATTGCCCATTGCCACAACAAGCGCCGTATTTATTTCATCTCTGCTTCCCACGCACTCAAACGGTTTTTCGTCAACTTCGCCGATTAAGGCCCTAAACAAATCTATATTTTGAGGGTTGTCAAGCATATTATTTCCAATAATATCAGCAATCTCCGAGTTCTTAAGAAAAGGAGAAAGAATAACAGAAACAAACAGGCACTTCGCACAGTGCCCGCACCAAACATCCTCCTTACTTCCCACATTACAACTTCTGAATATTTTATGATACTTTGGATAACGCGCAAACTGCATCGCTATCTGATATTCGCTTAATGGTCTTAAAAAACTAAAGTAGTGAACACCCGATTTAATATATGTTTTTTCATAATCCACAAATGCCTTTTCATATCTGAAACTCTTTGAATATTGATGATTAACACTGCTTCCCTTTACGGTACTCTCGTTAGCGCTTGATTCATTTGAAAGCACCACATACCTGAAGCCGTTAATATGCGCCGCAATGATTGAAGAAAACGAAACAATTGCCGAAAATGGTGTATGCCCGTTTAAGAACCCCTGTTTATTCAGTTCAAGCATAAGCGGATCAAGAGTTCTTTTTGCAACAACCGGTTTTTCATATCCTCCTGCAGCAGAAGTGTTTATGGTTGCGCCTCTTGGATTGATAATGTAAGTATTTGCCTTCATACCGGTTTTCTTTGTAAGCTCCATCGATACTACGGAGTCCTTACCGCCACCCACTGCAATCAGAGCTGTTTCATTATATTCTCCGGCTTTTTGCCTTTCAGAAACTTCTTCCGACTCTTCTTCGTTAACCCCTTTTAGAAAATCTGATTCAATTTCCATAAAATCTTCATATGAAGCATTAATTTTATTAGTATAAAAAAATTCACCGAGTCCGTTGAAATAAAGATCTTTCCACCATTCAATCTGTTCTTTTGTCAAAGCTCCGGCCTTTACCGTAACTTTTTTTGGACATGCAATTTTCCAGTAACTGACAAGTTCCGCCATGCCAAGATTAAAAACTATACGAGAAAATAAAGGCGTGTAAACATCAAGGCCATTATCTCCAAAGCTCCATGCAGGCTCAAACTTTCCAAGTCCCGGAATCTCAAAATAAAACTTTATATTTATCATATCCTTTGTAACATCAACAGAATATGATTTATATATAAATTCAGAATATTTTTCTCTTAATTCTTCATAGTTCATTTGATTACTCACTTTTTCACCCATATCGTTTATGATTTTTCATTTTTTGAAAACACAAAAGCAGGATACGGGAATCGAACCCGCCCATCCGGCTTGGGAAGCCGGCGCCCTACCGATAGACTAATCCTGCTTACTCAGTAATTATATTACAATAACCTCCCCATTTTCAAGCCTTTAGATAAAAAAGGGAAGCGCACTTTGCGCTTCCCTCTTAAATTATTAATTATTCTGCCTTTGCAAATCTTACCTTAGCTGCAATACCTGCACCCATTGCAAGAATTACACCAAATACGAAGAATACAATCGGGGTATCACCTGTTGCAGGATCTTCTGCTTCTTCAATTGTGATTACTTCTTCAGTTGTTTCTTCTTCGGTTGTTGTTTCTTCTGTTACTTCCGGATTTTCAGGCTCTTCGATGATGATTTCATCTTCTGTATAATAGAAGTTGATTTCATTTCCTTCAACATCAATAACTAATGTTACTGCTGTCTGGCCATCTACTAATGTATATCCTTCAAATTCTGTTGGCTCAACCGTCACTTCGCTTCCGTATGTTGCTGCTTCTGCAACACTGTCAGCTATCTTCTCTTCTGTTCCTTCAAGATAGAAGTTTACCGTGTAGTAATAATCATTTGCCGTGTAGTAGAAGATGATTACATTTTCTTCATCCGGATATACTGTTAATGTCTGAGTATCCTCGCTTACTACTGTAAATCCTTCAACTTCAGGAGCTTCTTCTGTAACTTCCGTGCCATAATCAACAACTTTTGTTACTGATTCGCTTACTTCTGTTTCAGTATCTTCAATGTAGTAATATACTGTGTATTCAACTTCTATTACTTCATAAACCACAAGAAGAACATTGTCCTGTGTATCAATAACAAGTGTATCTTCTTCGCTTACTTTTTCGTAACCTTCGAATGTCTTGTCTTCCGCTGTTACTTCTGTCTTATAATCAGCTGTACCTTCAACAACATCAAGTGTTTCAACAACTTCTCCGTTTTCGTCAAGTACTACATAATCAATTTCATAATTATATTCATTTATTGCAAATGAACCTGTGATTACGACATCTGCCGCAGGAACTGTGAACTGTCCGTTTTCATCCGCTTCAATGATTCCCGTAAGAGTCATTGTTGCATCTGTAAGAGCATTGTATGCTATCTTCTCAGCTACAGCTGTTGCTGTAATTGTCCATCCGCTGAATGTATATCCCTTCGCTGTTGCATCTGATGCAAGAGTTACTGTATCACCAAAACTTGCATATACTGTTGCAGGAAGTTCTGTTGCATCTTCAGGAACATATCCTTCATAAATATATGAGATTGAGTATGTGTTTGCTGTGTAGTAGAAGTTAATCTCATTATTGTCTGCTGAAATTGTAATTGTCTTTGAAGCTTCGTCCACACCGTATCCGCGGATTGATACATAATATTCCGTTACTTCATCACCATAATATGCAACATCAGATGATGATGGATAAAGTGATGTTGTTGTACCGGCAATATAGTAATTTACCGTATATGTATATTCAATCGGTGTTGCTTCATATGTTGCCACATATGTTGCATCTTCTGTTACTTCTTCAGCAACTTCAGGTGTCCAGCCTGCAAACTCATATGTATTTACAAAATCCGCTTCTTTTTCAGGTTCTTCAGCATCAAATGATGTTGTTGTTCCATGTGGCACATTTTCATCTATTTCCAACACAGTTATACCATCTTCATCATACCATGTAACTGTATATGTATTAATGTTGTAATAGAAGTTAATAACATTTAAAGATGTATCATAGCTGATTTCCAGCGTTTGAACAGATTCTGATCTTTCAGCATCAAGAGTATATCCTTCAATTTCAATTGCTGTTGCTTCAACAACATCCTTATAAGCTGATTCGCTTGTATATGAATTTTCGTCAACCGTTTCAGTGCCGTCAACATCCACAAGGATATAATTCACTTCATAGCCGTAAATATTTGCATCGTAATAGAAAATAATAACATTTTCCTTACCTGATTCAACCTTAAGTTCCTCGTAATCATCTAAGGCTGTATATCCTTCAACGTTTACCGGATACTCTTCCACGATTGTTCCGCAATCTGCATATGCTTCCTTATAAGGTGAAACTGATGTAGTTGTATTAACAACGTAATAATATACCGTATACTTCTGCTGGTTCACAATATAGTATACATAAAGCACATTTTCATCTTCATTATCTGAAATTTCAAATGTAAGGTTCTGACCCGCAACTAAAGTTGCATCCTGAATTGTCTTTTTCTCAGCTGTAATTACCGTTTCGTATTCCGCATAATCATATACAGCTTCCTCTTCAATCTCAACTTCACTGCCATCTGAATATTTAACTACATAATGAATTTCGTAGCTGTACATAATTGCTGTTGCATCATATGTTGCTACATATGTTGCATCTTTTGTTACTTCTTCTGCAACTTCCGGATCCCAACCTGCAAATTCATATGTGTA
>CAJOOB010000126.1 GCA_905236025.1 uncultured Lachnospiraceae bacterium | reverse complement strand
GAGAAATACTCAAGAGGCCGAAGAGGCGCCCCTGCTAAGGGTGTAGGTCGGGCAACCGGCGCGAGGGTTCAAATCCCTCTTTCTCCGCACAAATCGTCCTTATAAAAAAAGGACGATTTTTTTACTTAAAATCCAAAAATGTGGTATTATGTAGAAAGAATAAACAGGAATTACGGTTGGTGAATAAACAATAACGGATGGTTGAAAATGAAACTTACAAAGCGTGAAAATCGCAAATTAAAAAGAATGCTAAAGACATATCTTGAAAATCCGAAAGTTCAGGAAATGAGAGAGTACATCCAGCACGGAGCTGTATCAACATACGATCACAGCCTTAATGTGACCAAAGTGAGCTTTTGGTTAAACAGACGCTTAAAATTACATGCAAAAGAAAAAACGCTTGTTACGGGCGCAATACTGCATGATTTTTACTTGTATGACTGGCACAACAAAGACGGCGGAGCACATGACTGGCACGGCTATCATCATGCTGATACCGCACGACATAACGCAAAGAAATACTTTAATATCACAAAGCATGAAGAAGAAATAATAAAACGCCACATGTGGCCATTAAACATAACCAGAGTGCCAAACAGCAGGGAAAGTTTAATTGTCTGTATGGCGGATAAATACGTATCTTTACACGAAACGCTGTTTCAAAGAAAAGTAAAAAAGAAGATAATATAAAAGATACGCCAATTTAGGCGTATCTTTTTCTATATTGATTCAATAATCTTTTTAGTGGCAATAGAAATATCCGAGTCGTCAAATATATAGATTGAGTCAACATTTATATCATTCGAAATAAATTTAAGATCCCATTCATTAAATGCGGTTTTATCTGTGTATATAACGGTTTGAGGAATGTTGCAGAACGCCAAAATATCAGATAATCCACTTCTTAATGCAATAATTTTTTTGCAATTTTTTACCGAAGAGATAAGGGAAGAGATATCCCCGGTTATTTTCTTGGTAGATTTAACAGGTAATTCACTGTCATCTTTTACATTGGTATAAAGATTGTATCCCATAGATATCAATTCTTCTGCAAGATTTTCCCAAAATGACATTTCCAACAGTTTAAAAGAGTTTGCGTGTGGAATTAAAACAATATCTTTATCGGTAAGATTATAATCAGATGGTTTGTCCCGGATAATAAACTCATCAATAGCAGGTTTAGAGCGTTCAGACAGTCTCATAACCTCCCTGCGATACTGTGAAATCATGCCGTCTAAAGTAGCGGTTTCCGGACGAATAAACATCATGTCATGTGTTTTTCTGAAATGTCCGTAAAGAAAGTTTTTGAGTTCCCAACTAGATGTTTCAATAGCCCATATATTTAATTGATTTACCAATTCTGAGTCAGCAATAACATCATTTATGTATGAAAAACTTCTTGGAATAAATTCATGAGAAGGTTTAACAATTACACATATTTTGTTTTGGTTATTTTTTTTAGCATAATCCTTTAAGAAAGAACATACATATAAAGTATCGCCAAGTCCGTAAGGACAAAGCACATAGAGAGTATCCGGATTGAAGGTATAATTTTTATAGCTTTTTAAAAGTTCATTTTCAGCTTTAATCTCATTGAAATATGAATAATCAATATAAAGGTCAGTAAATCCGGCAAGGGTTAATCTTTGGACAATTTCCTCATAAAAGGATGACGCTATTATAATTGCGGCATCTTTTCTTATATCAGCCGCGGTAAAAACTCTGTTACCCCCAAAAATAGTTCCAATCTTCGGTGAATCATCTCTGTCAATAAAACCTGCGACATGAACCTTCATTTTTTCAAGTTCAAAATAAATATGACAGCCGTTTAAACCGGTTCCATAAATATATATTGGTTTATTATTTATATTGCATGTAAATAAGGGGTTAATCATTGATAAATTCTCCTTTCATCAGATTCATAAATAAAAATATCAGAGGAATTAACGCCGCAGTTAATAATTTTTGCAGCGATTTGTACCAGGGCGGCTTTGTTTTGTACCGTGATTATATAACAGGCGTCCGGATATTTGCTTACGGAATCTTTGATATTTAGTAAATCAATATTATCAGGTACATTTGCCGTGTTAACAGTATTTATGTTTTTATCGCAGATGGCCATGATATTTAACCTATTTCCATCATTTCTTAACAGTTCCTGTCCTTTTGCACCAAAGCCGTATAGAATAATTTTCTTAGAGGAGCGTGAGGACAAAAAATCCGGAATATCAGTTTGCTTTTCTTTATGTTTCCATAAAACACTCTCAGGCACAGGATTAAATAAATTCTTTTCCTTAGAAATTTCTAAAAGAATTGTATTTAAAGCGTCTTCCCACTTTTTATCTCCTGCGTCTTCCGTCAAATACCTGAATCTAAGGTTTCCCTTATTAATCATATCATTTTTAAGTTCATTGTCGGAAAGAACCTTATTCATCATGTCTGCAACATATGCAGGTTCTCTGTTTTCAAGGATAAGTCCGCCGTCTCCCAAGGTATACGGAATTGCGGTTTCATTAATTGCAAGAATAGGGACCTGCATAAACATGGATTCCAAAAGAGGAATGCAAAAGCCTTCATGAGCGCTCATGCAAAGGAATAAATCAGCTGCCTTATAATATGCAAGGTATTCACTCCAGGAAACAAACCCGGAAAAGATAACAGCATCATCCAATCCAAGTTTATGAGTCAAATTCTTTAAATAGTCTGAATAATCATCACATTTTACGGGACCAACCAAAAACAGTTTCGAATTTTTATTATATTTATTTTTATATACATGAAAAGCCCTTATAATATCTTCCTGTTTTTTGTTTGGAAAAATTCGTCCGGTAAATAAGATATTTGTGGACTTTCCCTTATATTTTTCAATTACGTTTTTATCGGGCGTATCTTTAAATAAGTCCGCTTTTATCATGATTGACAAAGGAAAAATATTTTCTTCCTTCCAACCGTGAGAAATGAGCGTATTTTTACTGAATTCAGAAAAGACAATTGCCTTTGAAAATAAATTTTTAGTGGAATCAAGTTCATATAAGCCACATTCACAGTCCATACGGAGATTATCAATATTAAAACCGTATAAGAGTTCAGGGTATGTTATGTTTTGAAAAACAAGAACTTTTTTACAGTTTACGTATTGAAGAAGCGGGTCCATTCTTACGGAGTACTGATAAAGGATAACATCATCCGGCGCAAAATACCTGTTTGTAAGCATATCTGGTGTGATCCAGGAATTAAGTATCTCGGCGTCATAACCCATAGATTTTAACTGTCTGTCAATTGTTTGTACGGTGTTTCCCACTCCGTCATCATATAAATTTCCGTAAAAAAGCTGTATAATTCGCATATTATCCTTTCATAATGTCTTCTAAAAAAACATATTCCAAGTTATTGTTTTTAAGCGTATTTATAATATTTTCTCTGTCTTCTCTGATTGTTACAATTACAAGGTCTGAGTGCGGCAGTATTTCCTGCGGCTGATAAGTTTTAAACCCGCTTGGTGAAAGCAATTGTTTATCAATTATATAATCGACATTAAAGCCCTCTTTTTTTAGAGAATAAAAGACACGTTTGCCTGCGTTTCCGTATCCGTATAAAGAAACACTGTGACATGAATAACTTTTTAGTTTCTCTGATAAAGAAAAGACTGTTTCAGTTACCTCTTTTCTTTTATTTTCATATATTTGCTCCATTTTAAATAAATCATAAAAAGCAACATTTGGGTAAAAGATATAAAGATTTGAGGCAACCGTGTAAATTAAGTCACAAATTCCTGAACGGGCGGCAATTACCTTGTGGCAAACAGAAGATAAGAAGAGCAGTTCTTCCAAGGAAAAGAAAAAGCCTCTATTTCCATAAATCAAAGAATCTTCTTTTTCAGTATTTACCAAAACCTGAAAGCCTTTATTTTCAAATTCAGTAATTTTCTTTAAAAAGAAGTCATCCTGTAAACGCTCAATCGGTGAAGCACTTTTGGCTTCAGGAAGAACTAAAATCAGTCGGTTAAAATCTTTAATTTTGTATTTTTCTTTTATGTTAACGCATGGTGTAACAGAAAGCTTTGGAATATTAAGCTTTGTATCATTATCTAAGTCAAGAAAAGCAGTAAAAAGTTTGGTAAAGCTGATTTCATGTGAAAGAAAACTGTTATCAAGATAAGCATATTTTCCAAAATGAGGATGTCCCACAAAATAATTTCCTGGTGTTGGAACAGGGTTATTTGCGGCAATTTCTTGCAATTCTTCGTTAGAAAAATTATTAATCCGGTAATCCTTAATATTAAACATCTTAATTAAAGGCTCTTGAGATTTTTTTACCACAAAAGTGATTTTATGGTTATATCTTTTCTCAATGGCCTCTTTAAGTCCAAAGCAGATTATTGCATCACCAATACCGTATGGAATTATAAAAAACACATTGTTATTTTCAGACATTTTCAAAGTAATCCTTCATTTGTGCGTTTGTCATTAATCTCTTTTCTTTGTAATAAGCACCGCTGTTTGAGTATGATTCAGGGATGTACTTCTGATTTAAAATTTTATGCTGGCAAAAATTAAGGACAGTAAAGTTATTCATCATAATTTTCTCAGATAATTTAATGTTTTCATCATCCCAATCGGTCCAGTCTTCAAATCGTAAATTTTTAAAATGCTTTTTAATCACACCAAGTATTATGTGCTGTTCAGAGGTGTATCTCCATGAGTATTTATATTTATTTGAATGAACACGTTTTGGATACTTGCACGTATAATCGGCAAGCTCATTATCCGGAATTAAATCAATATTATCATAAATAAGCTTTAAATCAGAGGTTAAGCCAAAGTAAAACCAGTCGGACGGGTGGAACGGCTTTGGAACTTTGTGTTTGCAGCCATTTGGATCATAATAACAAAAATCGTTCCTGCTATACAGTTCCCCGATTATAATTTTTTCTGAAAAGATTTTATAATCATTTTCCCTTATTGGAAATGCATCCAAATAAGATAAGATATCATCACTTAAAAGGACCATATCGCTTCGCATACGAAGTGTATATTTGGTTTTTACTTTTTCAAGGCCTGCTTTAGATGATAAGATTTGTCTGTTTCCGTTATTAGGAATAGGAATATCCGCATATAAAGCACAGTCCTTATTGCCCGGATCATCGGATAAAACCAGGACATCATAATCCGCCTTTGAGCAGTCACATTCTTTCCATGTTGATAAAATAACGGTTGCATCCTTAAGGTGTTTTCTTACACTTGCAACAGAGTTTGCCGTAAGAATCGGGTCATAATATCCCTGTATTACGACGGAAACATCTTTTGAATCAATCCTTTTTGATTTGGATGCTAAGGTATCTTTTGGTAATCCGGTAATTATCTTTGAAAGATAAGATAAATAAAAGTCGTTCATCTTATCAAAGTCATCCCACACAACTCGACATAAGTCTTTTTTTGTGCCCGGAAAATGAGAAACCATCATGCGAACATTAGTAAGTGCAAATAAATTTATAATATCTCCCGGCTCAAAAAGCAGGACATCTCCGTACTTATAAATTTTACCGTCAACATCTAACCGGCCACTCATAATAAGAATAACGGTGGTGTCTTCTTTTCTGTAATAAGCAGCATCCAGGGTATACTTCGATGCACCTTTGCATGCCAGTTCAACAGCATTGTTTTCAAGGACCGCGGGAGAAAAATCTCCAACAAAGTAGCCCTTTTTCATGTTTTTCATTTTAAAACTTTTCATAAGCCTGACCTTTAGTTATTAATTGTTGTTAAATATGTTGATATACCAAACGCTTTTGCAATTTTCACAGCGGGAATATTGTCATCAAAGTAAATAACATTTTCCTTTTTTACTCCAAAGGAAGAAATGGCAAGTTCAAGTCCTTCTGTATCAGGCTTTAAGTTCTTTACGTCTTCACAACAGACAATCAAGTCAAAAGAAATGTCTTTAAGAAACATATCTAAAGCCCGTTTTGCGTTGTTTTTAGATG
>CAJOOB010000125.1 GCA_905236025.1 uncultured Lachnospiraceae bacterium | reverse complement strand
CCCGCCGATTGCCACACAATCCTTTGTCATATCTTCCGAGCCAGCCTCTCTAGAGATTGCTCCGCAAACGCCACCGCCTTCCCATAAGCCTTCATTTGCTGCGTTTACAATGGCATCTGTATTATGTTTTGTAATACCTATCTTTTGGATTTTGATTGAACTCATTCATTACATCAATCCCCTCACTTTATCAATCAACGTTATATCCGCCGGCAACCAGGCTACATCATTTAACATACTCTTCGTTAACCACTTTGCAGCCTCATGTTCCTTAAGAATCAGGTCACCTGCAACAATCTCACACCAGAAGCAGTCCATTGAAAGATGAAATGTTGGATAATCATACTCAATCGTATCAATCAAATCTCCAACGGATATCTCCGTTTCAAGTTCCTCCATAATTTCCCGTTTTAATGCTTCTTTAGGCGTCTCACCTTCTTCAATCTTTCCTCCCGGGAATTCCCAGCCGCCTTTAAGGTCGCCGTACCCTCTTTGAGTTGCAAAGATTATCGGCTCTTTCTTTTCGTTTTCTGCTTTAATGACTGCTGCAACAACTCTAATTGTTTTCATGTTCTTCTCCAATTTTTATGCACTAACTATGTATTCGTAAATATCTTCCCTTACCGGAACATCTAAAGTCCACTCAATCTCAACAGCCTTCGCATTTGTATTTGGCATTATAAATTGCTTAGTCACGCCCATTGCCGTCATATGTCCAAGATAATAAAACTCTTTAGATATCTTATCATCTTTGTTTTTTCTAACAAAAAGCTCCACGCTGATTCCTCGTTCTTTTGCATTTAAGAAGTTCTGTACGTCATCAGATTCAAGCGTTCTCTTTGATTTTGAAATAGCAATAAGCTTATTTCTACTTCCTTCAACAAAATGATCTTCATACTTTGTAGTATCTGTAATGTTTTCTGCTTTATCGTAATTGACAAAGACCGGAAAGGTCTTTGTTTTCGCATCAAACTTGTATCCGCCAATATTCAGAGGAACCTCGCTCTTTTCCCAATTCAAAAGTCTGCACACATCTTCATACGTATATTTTTGATATAAAACTAAATCCGTCTTTTCGTAGCTGTTCTTATAATCTCTGATATAACGGCTTATTCCAAAATCAACAATTTCTTTCAAAATATTGTAAAAATCAGGATTCTGTAACATATCTAAGAAAGATGCACTTGGTTTATAATCTTCCCCTTCTTTTTCAAGCAAAACGCAGTCAGAATACGTTTCCTTTGATGCACCTGTCGCAAAATTATTGGTCATTATATTTACAAGATTATCTTTTTGTATATCATTAATCTCTTTACCATATTCTTTTAAGTCGTTTGCAAGCCCTGCAAACAAGGCATATTTCGATATAATGTTTGGATATGTAAGCATTCTCTTTAAAAGCTGTAATTCCTGGATTCTCTTGCCATCGGCAAATTTCCTGGAAACAAACTCAACCATCTTTTCTTCTGCGGCTGAAAGTCTGATTTGATAATCCTTTTCATACTTTACAAGGAATTTGTAATATGAGCCTAAATTATTATTATCAAAAATTCTAAGCACATCCATTTCTCCGTAATCATCAAAATCGCGGAGTGCCGGGATTCTGCCAAGCTTATTCTTTAAATTAAAATAATTTTCCTTAATGAGCTTAACATCATTAAAGTTAGCTCTATCAACAGATTCAAATATTCTCCTTTTACTAACTTCATCAAAATGAATGGTGGAAGCTCCCGGAATCACCCTTCCGCCTTCCATAACATATCTTCTAACGTTATCTTTGTTGTATGTTCTGTCTCCGGAAAGCGCAATTGGTATCATGAAGTTATTATCATAATTTGCAATAAAATCAAGTATTACAACGTATTCCTTACCCTCAGCCTTTCTAAGTCCTCTACCAAGCTGCTGAATAAAAACAATTGGAGACTGTGTCGGACGTAACATTATTACCTGATTAATTTCAACAATATCCACGCCTTCATTCAAAATATCCACAGATAAAATATAATCTAAAGGAGTGTTGCTTCCATTAACCTCGTCCATAGCCAGTCTTTCAAAAGCTTCCTGTCTTTCCGTTTCCGACGCGCTACCGTTAAGCGGTATTGTTCTGTAATATTTCCCTGTTACAGGATTAATTGTTTCATTAAGTTTTCTTGATAATTCCTCAGATTCTTTTATATTACTGCAAAAGATTAATCCCTTAACCTTATCTCCACTGTAACCATAATAATTAGCCTGACTAACAATATGTTTAATTCTTTCATCACTTGTTAAAAGGCTAAAATCAACCTTATTATCCTCATTTGTGATGGATACGTCGGTTATGCCAAAATAATGGAAAGGACAAAGTAAATCATCTTCCATCGCTTGTTGAAGTCTTATTTCACATGCAATCTGATGATCAAATATTTCATAAACATTTCTGCCTTCAATGTTATCATCCCTTTTATCAGGAGTGGCTGTCATCCCAAGCCAGAGTTTTGGCTCAAAATAATTCATAATTTTTTGATATGTATCTGCAGGAACATGGTGCGCCTCGTCAAGGCAAATTGCATCAAAATGATCCTTTGAAAACTTCAAAAGATGATCATCCTTGCTTAATGTTTGAACTGTTGCAAAAATGCAGTCAGCATCATATTCATACTTACCGCTTCCCACAAGTCCCATTTTCACTGTATTTCCAAAAACTTTCTGATACGAATTTTTCGTTTGAACAGCAAGTTGTCCACGGTGTACCAAAAAAAGAATTTTCTTAAATCCAAGTTCACGCATTGCAAATGCGGATGCATACGTCTTACCGGTACCGGTTGCTGAAATAAGGAGCGCTTTATTATTTCCATTTTCAATAATGTTTCTCAAGTTTGAAATAAAGCTTAACTGCATACTGTTTGGCTTTAATTTATAATTTTCCAAAGAAACAGTTTGCTCTGTCGCGGCAATATTTCTCTGTTTTTTTACAATCTTATATAACTCGTTATATTCTTCATAAAACTCATCAAAGTTTTTAGTATACTCAGAATTCCAAAGTTCAGAAAACTCATCAATTACTTGCCTTGTAACTTCACCGTATTCCGTGGATACAACTTTCATATTCCACTCATAATTACGCTTTAAAGCCCCACCTGTCATGTTGGAGCTGCCAATAATAATCTTATATATTTCTTGATTTTTGAAAATATATCCTTTTGTATGAAAGCCATTCTTTGCGGCTTGTGAATCAAACATTCTTAACGTTATATTTGATAATGAATTTAGTTTTTTAAGTGCTTTCGGCTCACTAAAATCAAGATAATTTGTTGTAAGAATTTGTCCTTTAATGTTTCTTTTTTCAAGTTCCTTAAGAGTTTGTAAAAGTGGTGTTATTCCAGACTCTGTAACAAATGCAACGCTTATTTTAAATTCATCACACGCTAAAAGTTCTTCCTCCACAGCAGAAAGGAACTTCTTGCCTTCTTTATGGTTGTTAGAGACAAACTGAGGCCTCATAACCTCATTTGAAACAACACTTCCGTCAATATATGCAGTTTTAATACCTTCGTTTAACCCTTCAAACATGCTCCAGACAAACTCCTTTTATCAAGCCACACTATAT
>CAJOOB010000124.1 GCA_905236025.1 uncultured Lachnospiraceae bacterium | reverse complement strand
TTCATACTCCTTATTTGACAAGAATATTTCTTCATCATCGCAATACACCCTGTGCCTAAAATAATCAATCGATAAATGCCCGTAACATCTTCTTTCGACGGGATCATACTCCTTACGTCTCCTGATGTTTGCAGAAATTCTTGCTTCAACCTCTTTAAGACCGCATTCTTTTAAAATAAAATCATCGGCTCCTGCATTAAAACATTCAATTTTTTCTTCTTCCGGGATTTCTTTTGAAAAGAAAAGGATTGGCGCTTTTGTAATAATTCTGTATTTTTTACATGCGCAAAAACCTTTTTCGCCGGATATGTACGCTCCAAGCATAATACAATCCGGACTCGTATGTTTAACAGATTCTAAGCCGGTTTCGAAATCAGTTGCATAACGCACCTCGTAACCGACGCCTTCAAGAAATGCTTTACCGGCAGACAACGATTCAACATCATCATCCACCATCAAAATAACCCTCTTATTCATTTGTAACCCTTATTATATACTCCTTTCAATTACTTATTTGCCTTTAATATATCATTCATTTTGTCATAAAGGATATATATGGCCTGTATTTTATTCTCAAGGAAATAATAATGTTTTATGTAGAAAAATGTCAAGATAAATAATAAAGCAAAAAGAATGTAAACAAAAAAATTCCCGGTATCCGATACTAAAATATAAAAAAACACACTTACGGTTAACAGGGCCACAAAGAGCGTAACCAACAGATGTATAAGTCTTTCGTGCATAAATATGGTTAGTTGCGTAAAAAAGTCTTCATGTAGTTCGTTTAATTTTTTTATGTCTGATTTTGCAATTGATTCTGAAAGAATTTTATAATAATCATTTAATCTTTTCGTCATATATATTAACCCATAAAAAGCGAAATGCGGAGTAAACTTTTCGCTTACTTCCGCATCCCCGCAATATATAATAATTCAACCACGATTATAATATCAAATTTTCCCAAAAATGTATATGTCTAAAAAAACAAATTTAGGGACCTTATTTGCAATAAATATGATATAATATTACAAACCAACAAATATCAAATCTTTTTAAGGAAGGTCACATTTGTGCGTAAAGAAATTATTGATTATTTAAGTAAAATATCCGAAGAAGAACAGGATATTCTAGATCGCGGCGATCATACAATCAGAAGAGAATTACATTTTAAAGATAACGACAACATGGTAATAAAATATGCAGATCTTTTGAAAAAAGGACGTTTGATTGACATAAACGTAAATACAAGATTTGCATACTTCCCTCTTCACAAACATGATTATATCGAAATGACATATGTTGTAAGCGGCGAAATAACCCACATTATGAACAGTAAAGAAAAACTCATTCAAAAAAAAGGTGATTTATTGTTTTTAAACAAGCGTGCATCTCATGAGCTTCTCCCGGCAAGCAAGGATGATATTGCCGTGAATTTCCTTATTTTACCCGACTTTTTTCAGACGCCTCTTGCAATGTTTGAACAGGAAAACCTGTTAAGAAACTTTATAGTTGATTGTATAAGCGGCGAAAACAATTACGGAGATTACATACTCATTCATACCGACGGTATCATCCAGGTTGAAAATCTCCTTGAAAACATGATTTATTCAATAATTGACAAGAATCACAGTAATAACTTTATTATTCAAAGTTCAATGGGGCTTTTATTTTCCACTCTTTCACTCTATTCTGATTTAATTGGCAACAAATCCAAAGACAACAAAGAAACCAATCAGTTAATAACTGTCCTTAAATACATTGAAGATAATTATAAAAACGGTACTCTTTCGGAAATATCGGATAAAATCGGATGTCCGACATATTATATAAGCAGGCTTTTAAAAAAACACACCGGCAATAATTTCAAAGACCTTTTACAAAAAAGAAAACTCCGACAGGCTGCACACCTGTTGGAGAGTTCTACAATTGTAACAGATGAAATTATTGCAAAAATAGGATATGAAAACAGCAGCTATTTCTACAGGTGTTTCAAAAAAGAATACGGTATGTCACCTAAGGAGTATAGGAAGTTACACTCTCATTTATAAATACAAGCACATCATTCCATACTTCTTCCTTGCCAATCTCGTTTAAGGTTTCATGACGCATGTCTTTATATTCTTTAAAACTCACGTTTTGTAAGCCCTGTTTTTTAAACTGTTTCAGAAGCCTTCGGCTTGCTTTTCCCATCTCATTTGCAACGTCGCAAGAGCCGCTCATAACCCTTATTTTAAGGTCAGGATTTATGCCGTTTGCTCCTGTTTTTGTGTCAATATCATTAAGAAGCATGAACATGTCTTTATACGCACCGCAGGTAAATATAAAATTACATCTGTAATCCGCATTATATGCTTTTACTACTTCCACATCCCTTGTAAGCCAGGCGTTCTTAATATTTTCATCTTTAAACGCCTTTGCATAAGTTCCAACGGATAAGTTATTTATAAATTCACTTCTGTAATGATCTCCACCGTTTTCTTTTGCTGCAATCTTTGTAAATAAAAGCGCAAGCTCTGAAATTATAAGCGGTTTAAAGACGGTTCCGCTAAGAATCGAACCGCACAAGCCCTCAGAATAATAAGTAAGATATTTACGTGTAAGTAAAGAACCAAAGCTATGTCCCATCATAAACACCGGTATATCCTCATTATAGAGTTCTTTCATTTCTTTTGTAACACCAAGCCTTAACGAATGCATATCCTTAATAAGAATGGCAGCACCATCTTTATCTGCAAAATAGCCAAGTTCATCGTTTGAAGCAACACTTTTTCCATGTCCCAAATGATCGTTACCAACAACGCATATACCGTTTTTTGCCAAAAATTCGCAAAACGGCTCATATCGTTCGAAAAATTCATTCATACCGTGTGCAATCTGCAATACTGCAGCAGGCTTATTATCAGGCATATATCTGACCGCATGAATTTTATGAATCTGATCTGCAGAATTATACTCAAAAACAAGTTTTTCCATATAAAACCTCCACAAATTTGATATTTTTATTTTATCATAAATCTCCGTAAAAAACCATAAGGTATAACCGTAACAAAACGGTTATACCTTAATTTTTAAATGAAAATGAATAGTATTGCAAAGAAGTGTAAAACACTGCCTCCAAGCACAAAGAAGTGCCATATTGAGTGCATGTATTTAACCTTGCTTCCGACACCGTAAACAATCGCGCCAAGCGTATATACAACGCCGCCAAGTATTAAGAATAACAGACAGCGGAAACTTACTGCGGCATATAACTTTGGAAAAGCAAAGATTATTGCCCACCCCATTCCAAGATAAGCAATCATGGAAGGAATTTTATATTTCTCAAGGTCAATCGCATTAAAGATAATACCCAAAACCGCAAAGCCCCAGACAATCCCAAATAAAACCCAACCCACTGCTCCTTTTAAAGAAACAAGGGTAAACGGTGTGTAGGTTCCGGCAATCATTAAATAAATCGTGCAATGATCAAACACTCTGAATACCCTTTTCCCCTGACAAGGAACAAGAGCGTGATATATACAGGACATTACATAAAGGATGATCATTGTTGAACCATAAATTGCACATCCCACAACGCCGGCAGCAGAGCCTGATTTTGCAGCAACGACAATCGAAATTACCAAAGCCGCAATTGAAAGCAAGCCGCCGACACCGTGACTGATTGCGCTTATAAGTTCTTCTCCCAAAGAGTATTTCGGAATGGGTACCTTATGTTTTTTATCATCAATTATTGCTTCTGTCATTTCTGCCTCCAATATATACAAATTTTTAAAAACAATTTCATGTAGTTTTCAAAACTATGTTACAACAAAGGGGGAATATTGTCAACTTTTATTGGAATTTTATTGTAATTTTCCTAAAATATCAAAATAATTTTCAAACGTTTTTTTACAACACATCGGGTTAAGAATCACAACGCCCGGGACTAAAAGCCCAACAAGCGCAAATGACATGGCAACTCTGTGATCTTCATACGTTTCAATATTTGCTCCGTGTAATTTACCGGGTCTTATAACAACACCGTCTTCAATTTCTTCCACTTTGCAGCCAAGCGCCGTAAGATTACTTCTTATTGCCTCTATTCTGTCACATTCCTGTCCGCGAATATGAGATATTCCCGTGATTTTGGTTTCACTTTCTGCAAAAGCGGCAACCGCAGCCAAAGTAAGTGCCTGGTCTGAAAATTCTTTCATATACACGTCAGTACCAAAAAAATCTCCGTCAGGCCCTGAAAGTTCAATTCCGTCTTTTGTGTCCACAGCCGTTGCACCCATATTTACAAGCAGTTTAACAAAATTAATATCCCCCTGCATCGTATCAAAATGAACGTCTTTTACGACGACTTTTCTCTTTGCAATAAATGCTGCGGCATAAAAATATGCAGCCGCGGATAAATCCGGTTCTACCCTGTATTCACTGCCGCATTTATCCATATCTTCCATAACCTTTTTTGTTATTTCAACATATGAACCCGTCTTTCTTTTACTGATTACATTTATTTTTATGTCACCGGCGTTTTTAAGCATCTTTTTTGTCATCATAAGAGCACTTAAAAACTGAGTACTTTCCGATATATCAAGATCTACCGTTTTTACTTTTGATTCAGAGATACCCATAATTTCAACCGGCAGGCAGCCATCGGCTTTAAGACACTTAATCTTTGCCCCCATCATAATAAGTGCATCAAATAAGCCTTTCATTGGCCTTTTTTCCATTTGAGCGGATGCGTTTATTGTGTATTTACCGCCTGAAAACGCTAGCATTGCGGTAATAAAGCGCGCAGCTGTGCCGGCGCTTCCGACATACACTGATATATTGTTATTTGGAATCTTTTTGTCGAGTCCGCAGATTACGGCATACTTTTCTTCTTCGTTTACCAAAACATCAAATCCGAGCGTTTTTAAGGCTTCCATAAAGACTCTTGAATCGTCGCTGAAAAGCGCACCGGATATTTTTATCTTTCTGTCTGATAAAGCGGCAAGCAAAAGCGCTCTGTTTGTAATGCTTTTCGAGCCCGGAACCTCAATGGCCCAAGGCGTATTTACCTCTTTATTTAATGGTTTTACTTCGTATGTCTCTTTTAACATGATATCCCTTTTTATTCTTTTATTTTACATATATAAAGCGTGGCCAAAACCACGCTTTATAAAAAACCTTAAGGCTGTTATTTTTGTGAATTCTCTTCGATAATCTGATGTACTAAAATTCTGCTTTGGTTTTGACCCTTCATACCAATAAACCTGCAGCCGTATAATGTTTCCGCATCACCTTTGTTTTCCATTCTGATTATCTCAATAACATTATTAAACACATCATTTGACCAAAGTCTCATCTCTGCATTGTAAAAGGTATTCAGTTTAAGTTCTTCACTACTCTTAAATGCCAAACCGTCAAGTGAAACATTGACAAGTTCCACAGAAAAAGCATCTTTACTAAGCGTTGATGTATCCTTTTTGGTGGCAAGCGAATCCAACTTGATTGTCATATCAATGTTCATTCTTTTTGACTTTCTTTTTTCCTGTGGCATAATAAAACCTCCATATCGGGCAAATTTTTAATTAGGCCCATACTAAATTAACTGTACAAAACACGCACTAAACGTACTAATTGCATTTTATCAGAACAAATCGCGGCAGTCAATATACATGGCGTCTCCAAAGCTAAAGAATCTGTATTTTTCTTTTATCGCTTCTTTATACGCATTCATTACGTTATCTTTTCCGGCAAGCGCCGAAACAAGCATAACAAGCGTAGATTCAGGCAAATGGAAGTTTGTAAGGAGTCCGTCGGCTACTTTAAATTTATAGCCGGGATATATAAATATATCCGTCCATCCGCTCGTTGCAGGCACAAATCCGTCATCTGATGCTGCGGATTCCAACGTTCTCATTGAAGTTGTTCCAACACAGATAATCTTTCCGCCGTTATTCTTTGCGTCATTTATCTTTTGTGATGCTTCCTCCGAAACCACATAAAACTCTGAATGCATATGGTGTTCTTCTATTTTTTCAACCTTTACCGGTCTGAATGTACCAAGTCCCACATGTAACGTTACATACGCTATTGATACACCCATATCTTCAATTTCTTTAAGGAGTTCTTTTGTAAAATGAAGGCCTGCCGTAGGTGCGGCTGCTGAGCCTTCATGTTTTGCATATACGGTCTGATATCTGTTTTTATCCTGAAGTTTATGCGTAATGTACGGTGGGAGTGGCATTTCCCCAAGGGAATCCAACACTTCCTCCCAGATTCCTTTATAGAAAAATTCAACAACTCTGTTGCCATCGGCAAGAACATCTACTATACGCGCGGTTAATCTGCCGTCTCCAAAGGTAACCTTGGTACCCGGCTTGCACTTTTTACCGGGTTTTACAAGTGTTTCCCACTTATTGTCACCAACTCTTTTTAAAAGTAAAATTTCAATCTTTGCATCGGATTCCACGTTTCTTACGCTTCCATCCTGATTTAACGCTTCCGTTCTTACTCCGATAAGTCTTGCAGGAATTACTTTTGTATCATTTAAAACCAGGCAATCGCCGGCTCTTAAAAACTTCTTTATATCCTTAAAGGTGCAATGTTCAACCTTTCCGGTAAATCTGCCAAGGTGCATAAGTCTGCTTGATGCCCTGTCCGCAAGCGGATCCTGAGCAATCAGTTCCTGTGGCAAATCATAATAAAAATCTTTAACGTCCATTTTTTCCTTTCGTGCGGATAGCCGCATTAAACCTTCATTTATGTATTAAAGTAAAATTTATCAGTTCACCGTCTGATAATACCACATAAGCAAAAGCTCCACAACCAAATCATAACTTGCAACTCCCGCTTCCTGCCCTGTACTTTTTAAATACGAATCGTTTGCGGCAGTGGCGGCTTCTTCAACTTTTCTTGCCGTTTCGCTTTCTTCGATTTCTTCGTTATATTCAATCTGATCAAGTAAATCTGCCCAGACTGCATCACTCATAATGTCAGAAACCTCGTAAGCAGCGCTCTTACTTTGATTTGCAAGTTCGTTGTGGCAATAGACAAGCGCCTCAACGTAACCGCTGTATACATAATACGGATTATCCGAATCTATGCAGGCTAAAAACGAAACAAAATTTGCCTCGTCTTCATCAATGTATCCGCTTGTATGTGCAAGTTCGTGGCAGATTGTATACGGTATTACAAATTCGCATACATCCGTATTTATGTTTGCCTCTAAGGTAAAGCAACAATACATTCCGGTAAATCCGGCATACGACATTATCTTTGAAAAAAACATTGATTTTGGTTTACAAGGAATGTATTTAAAACAATCGTAACTTTCTGAAAGTGCTAACATATTTTCCATACCGCTTTTTGCAAGTTCATCAAACGTACAGTCAAAATACATAAGGTTATTCTCATCATTTGTGACGTTTTCCTTTGCTTCATTTGCTTTCGTTGCAAGGTATGTGCAAAGTTCTTTTAAGTCGTCAGTTGTGTAGGTAACAGATGTGTCATACGAAAGATTTTCTGCCAAATCGTATCTGTTATAATTTACACCGCAAAAAAGCACATACATGTTTAAAAATACGGCCGCAATTATTACAAGCACATAAAAATCCTCCAAAAGGTTTTTATGCAATCCATTTCTTTTGTTTAACTTATATCCTTTTTTTAAAGATAAAATCAAAAGGACAATCAAAACAATTAAGACTACCGGAGAAAGCGCAATCCCCCACTCCATAAAAGATATTGGGAAAAGGCTTGTAATAAATGTAAACGGTGTTGCAAGATATACAAACAACCGTCTTGCATAAATAAATTCCGCAATGTAGCTGTTATTGGCACATACAATCCACGAAATTACGGCAAAGAGGACCAGGCACAACGCCACGATCCTCTTAACCTTTTGTTTAGTTTTTAAATCAGAAAAATGTCTGATAATCTTTTTCATTTAAAAACCCTTTTCTTTAAACTATCCTCTTAACGTAATACCCTTATCTTTCAAGGCATTTACAATCTTATCCATTGAAGCGCTGATTTCCTTTTCCTCCAATGTTCTGTCCTTTGCTCTGAAAGTGATTGTGTATGCCAGTGACTTAAATCCAAGGCCAACCTGTGCACCTTCGTAAATATCAAAGAGGTTGTAGCTTTCAAGGTTCTTTCCGGCATTCTTTACAATTACGTCTTCGACCTCGCCTGCAAGAACCGTCTTTGGTACAAGTATTGAAATATCTCTTGTGACTGCAGGGAAATTGGCAATTCCTTCGTACTTCTTATCGAAGTTTGCAAGTTTAACAATTTCCGGCATATCAAGTACGGCTACATATACTCGGTCTTTAATATCATAATTTTCCAAAACAATTGGATGAACTTCACCAAGGTAACCAAGACACACGCCGTTATACATGATGTCTGCCTGTCTTCCCGGATGAAGGAAATTCTTATTTGCATTTGGATTATATCCGATTTTTTCCTTTAATCC
>CAJOOB010000123.1 GCA_905236025.1 uncultured Lachnospiraceae bacterium | reverse complement strand
GTAACTGTTTCATCAACTTCAGGTGTCCAGCCTGCAAATTCATATGTGAATGTTTCATCTGCTTCTCTTGTCGGATCTGCAGGTACTGTAACTGTAGTATTTTCTACATATTTTTCTTCACTGATAACTTCGCCGTCATAATCCTTAAATATTACTGTATATACCGGTGTTACATCAATTGTTACTGTTGCTGTTTCCTCATGTGTATATTCATTTCCGTTTGAATCTGTTACATGAAGTACTACTGCATAATCAAATGTTACATCATCTGCTGTTTCCGCAACATATGTATATGTTCCGTCTTCATTAAATGTAAGACCGTCAACTTCTGTAAGAAGCTCGTATGTAAAATACGCATCATATCCTTCAGGCGTATCTTCAACAACACCTAATGTATCGTTTTCAACTGCTGAAGCTTCTAATGTATCATACTGATTTACAGTTTCTTCATCATCTGCAAGACTGTGAAGCAAGTATGCAACAGGTTCACCGTTAACAGGGATTTCAACTTCTTCATCATCTGTTGTTGTTACTACAAAACTTACTGCATTATTTGTATATGCTGCACCTGCAACTGAAGCATCCTGCTTAATTGCAAATGTATATGTTGTTGTTCCTTCTGAAAGTCCGTCAAGTTCAATTGTTACACTTGAACCTTCACATGTAACTTCTTCATCATCCGAACTTACATATGCAAAATATTCTGAAATCTCATCGAAAAGAATTGCTGCCTTAACTGTATCAAGAGAAATAATCTCTGCTGCAAAATTTCCGAAGATGTCTTCAAGCTGTTCTGCCGAAGTTACCCACTTACCTGTTGTTGCATAACCGCCAGTGTATGAAGCATCACCGTCAAGATCTGCACCAAGTGTCCGTTCAATGGTTGTTTCATTTGAATTAAAGAGTGTTTCTGCAAAAATACCAACTGTATAAATGGATGAAACATTTTCATTCAAAGAAAGGATATTTCCTGTGTATGCAGCATATCCACCGTTTGAATATCCGCTTACTTTATCATTTGCCATACCGTCTGTAAGTAAAATTACGGTTGCATCTGAAATATCATTATTTGTAATGTAATTGTTTGTTGTGTATAAAGCTGCGCCCGTATGTGTACCGGATGAAAGCTTTGAACCATAAGTCTGCGTGTCTTCAATACCTGCTTTTGAACCCATTGCTGCTAATGTAGCATTGCAGATATCTTCGTTATATATTGAGTTAAGAACTGATAATACGGAATCCTTATCTGTATATGTACCCTGGATTGTTGTGTCAGAGTTAAATGTAACAAGTGTTACCGAATAATTATTACCTGTAGCAAAAACTTTTGTAAGTAATGATTCAACTGCGTCATACATTGCTGCCCATCTTGACTCGTCATATGCAGCAAGTGTAGCATTACCGCCGTTTGTTGTATCTGTCAAAGTCTGAGCCATACTGAATGATGTATCAATTACAAGAACAATATTTCCCGATGTTCCATTTGAAATTGAAGGGAACTTAGATGCATTAACATCAAAGTTAAGGTAATAATAACCATTCTCATCTGCTACAGATGATGTAAGGTATTTTTCAACACTTATATATTCTGTGTAGTCTGCGTAATATACTTTAAGAACACCGTTTGATTCTGTCTGATATATTACACTGTAAGTCTTATCGCCAAATGCCTTACCTGCTTCTACAATTTCATCTTCCGAATCTGCAGATGAACCACTTCCGCCAAGAACGTATTCAGAACCTGAAGCGTAGTAATATTCATACTGTGTACCGACTGTAAATGTAATTGTTGCGTAAGCTGTTTCAGATCTAGCAGATGAGGTCGCATAACTGTGAGTTGCTGTAACAGTTACCGTCGCAGTACCATTTCCAACCGCAGTAACAATACCATTTGAATTTACAGCGACAACCGAACTATCACTGCTTGTAAACGAAACACTCGTTCCATATTCCACTCTTGCGTAAGACTTATTCGATTCAGTTACCGAAATGGAAGTACTTTCCCCAATTTCAAGAGTTGTCTTTTTTGCTGTAGCAGTAATGCTGTAAGATGCCGCAATGGCTGCTATTGCAAAAATTGTTCCCGCTAAAAGAGCTGTACTTAATAATGATATGATAGCTTTTTTAGCTTTGTTTAGTCTTTTTAACATATACAATCCTTTCTTTGTTCTCCTACGAAAACCCATCAATATGAATTCCGTATCTCCAAACTTCATATTAAATCTACTCTAGCATTTTATTTCAGCGTTTCTATTTTCTCCCCCCCCTTTTAGTGGGTTTTTTATAATTGTTCTTTAAACCCCCAAATCTTAATTTTCTTGATTTTATAAGCGTTTTATGGCAAAATACTATTAAAGCAAACGTGTTTTTTATTTTGTTGATTATTATTTTTAAATATTTATGAAAATTAATTTAACATACTTAAACATCAGGGAGAAAAAGAATGAATATAATATTGCAAAGCGGCGGTTTAGCCTTAGTTCTCGTTTTAATTTATTTTTCAATAACGCAAAAAATTGTGGGATTAAGAAGTGCTAGGCTTTATCTTGCCCTTCTTTTCTGCACATTATCGAGCCTTATATTCGACATTTCAAGTATAATTGCAATCACGTACAGAGCCATTCTCCCTTCTGTTGTGGTTGACTTTTTTGCAAAATTTTACCTCTTTACTCTCATTATGGAAGGTTCCTTATCTTTCTTATATGCATCTTTTGAACTTTATGGCGAAAAAAGATACAAATTAACCGTTCTTTCAGTTAGCGCAATAAACACGGTTGCAGCTGCGCTTATCACTTTCCTTCCAATAGGGTATGTGACAGATGATAAAGCCTTATATTCAGAAGGCCCGGCGGTAATAACAACATATATTGTCGCACTGGGATATATTTTAGGCGGAATATTCATCTGCATAAAGTACAAAAGTAAAATCAACAAAAGGCGTTCGGGCGCCGTCCTTAACTGGTACGTTTTATGGTGTGTGGCATCCGTTATTCAGTTTTTTAATAACGCTTTACTTATTGTCGGCTTTGCAACCGCCCTGGGAATGCTTATAATTTATGCAAGACTTGAAAATCCCGAAGCAAATATGGACCGTGATACCGGTTTGTATAACGGAATTGTTTTACGAGAATATATGACGGAAAAATACTTAAAAAACGAACCTTTTTCAACCCTCACAATATCTTTTGACAAAAGCGAAAGCGGTTTTATAAAAAAATACGAACTCGAATTGCTCTTAGAAATAAGCAGCTATCTCACTTCGTTCAAAAATGCTCTTGTTTTTAAAAACACCAGCAGGGAGTTTGTATTGTTATTTAAAAACAGCAACAATTTAATGGATGCCTATCATGAAATATACGAAAGATTCCTTGATTACTGGCATAAAGACATTATGCTTTTTCCTCTTTACATACTTCTTCCCGACAGCACAATTGCTAAAAACGTAGACGAATTAAACACTTATTATTCATACGGCAAGGTGGGAAGAGACGACAACAGTAAAGATACGGTAAAAACATTGGATGAGGCTGTCGTTGCAGAACTTAAAGAATTTGAATCAACAAAACTTTTCGTTCAAAAAGCATTAGACGAAAACAGGCTTGAAATCTTCCTTCAGCCGATTTATTCAACGAAAGCCCGGAGATTTACAAGTGCTGAAGCGCTTGTTCGTATCAGAGATACTGACGGTTCCATAGTCCCTCCGGGGTTATATGTACCTGTAATTGAAATGACAAATTTAATAACGAGAGTCGGTGAACGGGTTTTCGAAAAAGTCTGCTCCTTTTTACAAAGATACAGTCCGGAAGAAACGGGACTCGATTACATTGAAGTAAACCTCTCTGTTGCACAGTGCGAACAGGAGGATTTGGCAGATAAATACATTAATATAATGAAAAGTTATAAAACGGATCCAAAGCGAATAAACTTAGAAATCACAGAATCCGCCTCAATTAAAGCTCATGATACTCTGTTAAAAAATATGGAAGCTTTGGTTAAATACGGAGTCAATTTTTCTTTGGATGATTTCGGCACCGGAGAATCAAATTTAAATTATGTTGTCACAATGCCCGTTTTTATTGTAAAATTTGATATGTCAATGACACAGGCGTATTTTAAAAACGAAAAAGCCAAAATTGTCATGGAACACGTAATTTCCATGGTTCACGAAATGAATCTTGAAACCGTTGCGGAAGGTGTGGAAGAAGAAAAAGAATATGAAAGGCTTCTCAAACTTGGAATTGATCACATCCAGGGATATTACTTCTCCAGGCCCCTTGCAATTGGCGACTTCCTTGTTTTTATAAAAGAAAAGAATAACCTAACCGAAAAGGAATAATAAGAAATGAAACAGTTGCGTTTTAAAATCACTTGCTTAAAAGGCGCACCAAGACTTTTATATGCTATCCCCAGAGCTAATTATTATATAAAGCACTGGGATAAATATGACGAAGAAAAAGAATACTCCATTGCCATCTGGATTATTGAAAGCGTAAGAAAACTTGCCAATGTTTCAACTAAGTATTACGGTCTTGAAAACCTTCCAAAAGAAGGCGGATACACTCTGTATTCCAATCACCAGGGAAAATATGACGCTTTAGGAATTTTACTTGGTCACCAAAAGCCAATCTCCATTTTATGGGAGAGAAAAACGGCAAGGAAAATCTTAGCCCGTCAGATAAACGGCCTTGTTCGCGGACAAACGATTGATTTTAACGAAAAAAAAGAATACCTGAGTATCTTTAAAACAATTACAAATGAATTAAAAGAAGGACGAAGATACCTTATTTTTCCTGAAGGAAAGTACGAGGATAACAAAAACTCTCTGCTGGAATTTCAGTCAGGCTGTTTTATAAGTTCAATTTCTTCGGAAACCCCGGTAATTCCCGTATGTATATATAATTCTTACCGTGCAATGGATTTAAACACCTTTGGTCACGAAGAAACTGAGGTACATTTCTTAAAACCAATAACGCCTGAAGAATATAAGGGTTTAAACAGGAAAGAACTATGCGCCCTCGTAAAAACAAGAATTCAGGATAAGCTCACCGAGCGGATTAATGCACCTGAAAACAAAAAATATAAAGATAATAACTGATTATCTTTTAAAATCCGTACATATATAAGTAAAAGAACTGCCACACCGTATGGTGTGGCAGTTCTTTAATTTATAATTTAGTTTAATTCAACATATTCATCATATGAATATAAATCATCAAAGAATTCAATGAGAGAAGCATCGCCATCGTCAATTTCTACCATATCATATCCTTTGAAGCATGACCCACTCCAGTAATCAACTTTTGTATATGTCTCTCCGTCAGGAGTCTTATATGCATTATATGAATATAAGATTAAATAAGCCGAACCCGTAGTCACTTCGCCTTCGGAAATATTTGCATAGTTTGAGCCTTTTGTTACGGTTGCCGTATAATTAACTTTATATACCGCAAACACTGCGTTAGGATCTAAATCATCATCATATGCATAATATGACTTATAATATTCATAATCACTAAGTTCAATACTATATTCCGGCCATATGCTCAAATCGACTCCGGCTCCGTAAAGATCGTATCTGCTTACTTCCTTATTTTCTTTAAAGTACGCAAGAAGTTCGTCTCTTACCGTGTCAAAGTCCGCTTCCGTGTAACTTGTTGAATATTCGCCAAGAGTATCTACCGTATATTCCTTGCTTGTTGTCGAAATAATTATACCGTTATCCGCAAGCTCACTGCTCCAGTTTTCATAATATGTAATTGTAACTGTGTCACCGTTTGAAAGCCAGTATGAAGAATCAGCAGAGAAATAACCGTTATCTGTAATGAGTGTATCAACACCGGTTGAATCCATAACAAGGTCACCGTCTCCGTCAAGACCTGTAAATGTAACAACAAGATCTTCAAAAGGATCAACTTCAGCTGCTTCTTCAAGATCTTCTACAGTGTATGTCATTGTGCTTGATGAAATTTTATATCCCGCAGCGGCAAGGTCTTTTTCAAAAGAAACCTTTATCTTTAATTTTGAGCCGTTTGCAACGTCTGAAAACGTGTAATAATAGGTATCTTCAAGAGTTTCTTCCTCATCATTCGTTGTGCATGTAATGGATGAAATCTCAATTGTTTCAAGGTAATTTTCGAGAAGGTATGCTTCAATATTGGAAGAATCCTTTGCAACCTCGGCAACCTTTTTTGTAATTGCATCAGTGTCAACCGTAATTGTTGCATATGCGTATCCGTCGTAACCTTCGCATTCAACTTTTATGAATTCACTGACATCTAACGTCTTTGAATCTTCTTTTTTGCCACATCCAACGGCAAGTACGGATAAAGCAAGTAAAGAAGCACCAATTAATAAGTTTTTAATCTTCATGTTTCTCCTCCTATAATTCATCCGCATCATCTGTATCATCTGAATCGTCAGAACCATCTTCGTCTTCGGCATCGTAATCTACATAATCACAATCAAAGATGTAATAAGTGCCGTCTTTTTCACCAACAATAAATATAAGTGAGCCTTCTTCAAAATCGGCATCCTCATTATCAATTGTCATTGCGACTTCAACCATATATGCCGTGCCTTCATCAATTTTGTATGAGTAATAATCAACATAATCATCAGAAAGCTTTACATGATCAACAATCTTATACTCAACACAATCTTCAAGGTCATCAATTTCAACACCAAATCCGTATAAAACAAGAGTTTCGAAGAATTCTTCCTCATCATCAAAATACTCTTTCATATCCTTTGATAAGTATATAAATTCTTCAGCATCTTCAGATTCACCGGCATTAAGCGCCTTCATCATCTGCTTGATCGGAGCTTTCCAGCTCTGGAAAACTGTAAGTTTTAAGACAACAGCCGCAAGAACAATAACCAAAAGTGCGCAAACTCCCGCAATAATCGGAATTAAAAGCTTATTCTTTCCTGCAGGCTTATTTGCGTTTGCATTGTTTCCCGGAACAACAGAAGCATTATAAGTTCCTGCTGTTTCATTTACTGCAGGATTATCCTGTACGGTTTCAGCCTGTGCTGTATCCTGTTGCGGTGCTTCAAGCTTGTTTCCGCAACCCGCACAGAACAAGGCAGCATCATCAAGCTGTGTACCACAGTGTGGACAAAATTTCATATCGTCTCCTCCTAAAAAAAAATATGATTATACAAGCAAACTATACTACAAATCTTCTGATTTTGTCAATAAATAAGCCATTCTCAAGATTTTTTCACAGTAAAAAAAGAAGTAATCACTGTTGACTTTTCACCCAAAAATGTTATACTTTTCTCGGTTAGTACTCTCTAACTAGAGTTAGATATATCTTCCCCGGGAGAGAGCATGAGCACAGAAGTATTTAATATCATAAGACGCCTTGGAAAGGACAATATAGAGTTGCAG
>CAJOOB010000122.1 GCA_905236025.1 uncultured Lachnospiraceae bacterium | reverse complement strand
GGAGCATCGTATGTGTATGTTGTATCATTAGCTTTCACGGTTTTGTCGCTCTTTTTTATTGTAAGGACGCTCGTTGGAAGGACGTACAAAATGCCGTCCGTTTCCTCGTCATAATAAAATCTGCAGTCAATATTTTCGTACACAAAATCAAGAGGAAGGTAAAGCGCGTCATTTTCCATAACCGCACGTTCTTCCAAAACAGCCGTATTAAAGACAATTGCATATTCATTATCTTCTGCCTCAAGCATTACTCCTCCGCCTTCTAACACATACGACGAAAGTTTAAAATACGCTTTTAAATCTTCCTGCGTTGTTGAAGCTTTGCTCTTACTTCCACAACCTTCAAACAAGGAGATTACATGGCACAAAATTAAAAGCAGACAGAGGCTTTTTCTTACAGTTTTATGTCGCATAAACCTTTTCCTTTCGAACAATTTTTTTGTGATTTTGAACTTTTAGTATACCATTTTATGAATCGTTATTCAAACATTACGTGAGTACAAAAAAGCGGATAGCCATGCGTTTTTTGGCTATCCGTTTAAGTTTTCCTATATTATCTCGTTGCAAGATATGTATTGATTTCCTCAACCAAATCATCGGGATCAATACCATGCACGTATGCAGCTTCTTCCAGGGATTCAGCCTGAGATGCAGGGCAACCTACGCAGTGCATTCCGGCTCCGACAAGAATCGGATAAATTCCCTCATCCACCATAATAAGCTCTCCTATGAGCATTTCTTTATTTATCTGTGACATAGTTACCTCCATATCTCTAAAAAACTATTCGCATTATAATACAGATTGTCAATTTATGGAAGATAAAAATAACAAATGTGTAATTATTTTTATCTTGAACGAGGCATTTATAACTGCCATAATATCAGTACCGGCAAGGATTTACAAGAAAGTGGATTTTCCATTTTCTCACCGTACGGAATAATATATCACTAAAAACTCAGTGAAAAATTGCAGGGAGTAAAATTAAGAAGGGAGATGCAAATAAGGATATAAATACACTTTAAATAAAATTTATTAACAAAGGCTTAGCTTATACGTACAAGAGGCAGAGCATACGCTCTGCCTCATTTTTTCTTTGGTTTTAAATCCTTGCAAGTTTTTGTAATGCACGCTTGCCAATGATTTTCTGACAGTACTCATCCAAATAATCTCCGGATGCATAATTACCCTGCTCAACGTTTCCGTATTCGGAAAGCGTATTGCAAACAATTCCAAACTGCACCTCAGAGTGCGATGACTGAGAAACCAAAAGCAAATATCTTCCGTCCTTATCTTTATACAAAGCGTTTGCGCCTGCGTAAGAACGTTTTACAACCTTTGCGGCATTAATAACATCATCAAGCTTTTCAAAAGAGAAAAGAATTGAATATAATTTTGTCTGAGGTAATTCGTGTGAAACACGCGTTTCCTCCGTATCTTTCTTTGTTACGTCGCTTAAGGTTTCAGGAAGCGGAATAAAGGTTCCTTCTCCTCCCACAAAATCTTCTTCACCTTCATCATCAGAGGATTTTGCACCGTCCTGAATCTTGGAGAACAATTCCGAGAAGTCAGAATATACGCCGTTTTGCGTATCTTCATCCTCATCTTCCGAATCAGGTGAAAATTTCGAAAATCTTGTATCTAATTCATCAGGATCTTCAACCTTGGTAATTACAAGGATGATACAATCCGCAGAAATTGGTATTGCTTCTATCATGAGCGGAATATCTTCCGCCTCAAATCCGAACTGATTAAAAGCCTGCTGCATCATATCTTTGAAAAGACTCTTGGCTTTATCCGTTCCATATGCTAATTCACTGATTTTAATCTGTCTTGAAGCCAGATCATACTTATAAAGCGTGCATCGTATTTGGTTGTCGTTAATTTTTTCAATTTTCATACAAAACACCTCGCTTTCAGTTACCTATATTATAATTCTTTTTTGCCTTACAGTAAAGTCTGTTTCTCATTTTGTAATCATATCTATAACATATATTTCGGTATATTATAGCCAATCCTTTAAGTTTTGTAAATCAAAAAAATGTGACTTTTCTGTGACCTTGTTTTTGTCCCGTTTTTAGTATGTTCCAACCGTTATCCCGACAAAAATATCCCCGGATGAATTTATGATTGAGTCAAGCTCCGATGTCGTATAAGTAGATGTGCTGCCATCGCTCATATTCATTACCGTCATTGTATCAATACTCGATAAAGTGCCGGTATATGCATATATCAAATAATATACACCGTCAATAACGGTTATTACCGGCTGTCCCTCGTATATAAAGCAAACCGCATCATATACTGTGCCGCCGCTAAAATCTACAACCACGGCCTGCGGAATGGTTAAAAGTGTTTCTTCAAGAGCGGAATTACTGCGTATATCGTCCGTTGAGCAGCCGTTAAACGTAAGGCAAGTTCTAAGCAGAGCAAGAAGCGAGTCATCTGTGTCCACAGCCGTGTACGTAAGCCTTGCAAGCGTCATGGTCGAACTTCTGAACACTCTTCCCCAAATAAACGTCGATCTTGCATCAACAACAAGTCCGTACAAATCGTTTGCAGCCTCAATCGCTTCTGCCGCAGAGGCAAGCGCATAATATCTTCTGCCTCTTGCATATACATAATAATACGAATCATCATCCGATGTATTCCGTACCGCAATACTTATTGAAACGCCGTATGTGACCGTATCCGGCGTAATGACTTTAAGCGTATTCGTGGTAGTCATTGGGCTGTAATACGGCATTTTATAGATAATATTTTTAATGTCCGAGGTTTCCGTATATACGTCATCACTGTATGCCGAACCGGTTGAGTTTACGTATTTATCGGTACTTGCAGGAACCATGTTTCCTTCTTCGTCTTCGGTTGCACGATAAATTGTGATTGCGCCCGATGAAACCGTGGTGGATGTGATATAGTAGCCATCGCGATTATATGTCTCAATCTCCTCTTCCGCAGCAGAAATATGGATTCTTAATTCGTACATATAAAAAATATTTGTATCACCTGATGTGACAATTTTGTCTTCTTTTACCACGCCGTAAACAAGGTCGTTAGTGACAAAGCCCTGCAAAACAAGGTATTCTCCGTCATCGGCCATAATGGTGTATTGTTCGCCGGTGCTGCAATTTAACACACGGATTGATTTCGTGTACGGCATAAGATCTTCATGCCAGGCAATGATATATCCGTTTTGATTTACCGCATATGTGCCTTCCGTAAGGTTTTCGACAATCTGAAGGCTTTCTTTGTTTGAAACGGAAATCTTGTAAAGTGCATCCTCCAACTTTATGTAGACAAGGCCGTCATCATCAACATATGTAAGTTCACCGCAGTAGTCTTTTAAAATATCGTACGGCAGGGATGACGGAATAAAGACAAGCTCCTCCACCGAATTTTCGCTGTAATCAAAGAGGAAAACCGAAACGCCGTTTTGGCCGGCATTATCTCCCGTATTCATGTATCCGCAAACCATAAAGACCACATCGCCGGTGTTTTTCATTGTTACAATGCTAATATCCGCGTTTTTGTTTGTTGCGCGCAAATCCGTATAATCTTCCATATCAAGGGAATATACCTTTGTGCAGATATTGTTTGTGAGGTCCAAAACATAAAGGCATCTTTCCTTCACAAAGCAGGTGTAAGTGCCGTATGTTGAGGTTCTGTGGGCAATTTCTCCGTCACTGTCAATACCGAGCGTCACGGCTGAAGTCCCAATATTACTTGATGTTGCAGAAAAAATCTCATCAACGGTTCGCTCAAAGCTTTGCACAAACATCTGAGTATTCCCCTGTCTTAAGCGGTAAAATTCGCGGACATTGTAATAAGAGTACACATCATTTTCGTCTGCTGCCCTAACCACGTACTCCAATACGTATTCACCGTAAACGTCATACATTTCTTTAATGGTGATTTTAATGTCCGAAACAACTTCCGGCTCCATATTGCCCCATGTGATAAGAGCCTTTTTACTGTACATATCAACCGTTCCTAAATCTGTAGAGGTAATGGATGAATCGTAAGAAAGATAAGACGCAAGCTCGGTTGCAAGCGTTTTATCAAAGGTTCCCTCATGGAAATACTCCATAAATTCAAGATGTTCCGAAATATCCGCTTCAGCGCTTACTAAAAGCCTTGTGTAATAATACGCGGTATACCCTTCTTCCGTTGTAATTTTTACCTTCAGGCAGTATTCCGTGTCACTTTTTACCATACCGGTCAACTTAATTACAGGATTAAGGATATTTGAATCCTCGTTTAATTCAGTAATTTCTTTATCTTCAATGAGAGTATCACCATCAAGCGTTGTGATTTCATACCCGACAGACTTTACCTCATTGTCATATTCGTGAATCACAAGCGTAAGAGCGCGCGAAGAATCCACAACGGTTATGGAATCCCTTATATATGAGGCATCCATCTCCATTGTGTACCCGTTTGTGATATTCATTTCCGTGTCATTTATCATAAAGCCAAGAACGGGAATTGAAAGCTCTCCCGTGCCGGCAGTCCCTGCATTTTCAACACCAAGCGCACCAAAGAGGTAAATGGCTATAGTAACAAAAAACGCCAAAATTACCAGTATCGCTTTGATTATTATTCTCTTAACCATAACTTAACTCCGTCTTAAGTTTTACAAGCAAGTTATAACAAATAAAGAGCGGATTTGCAACAAGCTCTTCCGCTCTTTAATCGTTTTAATAATTATCTTTTGATTGTGCTTATTCTTACAAGCGCTCTCTTAAGAGCAAGCTCCGCACGATCCTTATCAATGCTGTCGCCGCCTTCGTTAAGACGTCTTTCCGCACGGATTCTTGCTTCCTCCGCACGGTTAATATCAATCTCATCCGGCCATTCCGCAATTTCCGCCATAATCGTGACCTTATCAGGCATAATAACAACGAAGCCTGCGTGCACGGCAGCAACCTTTTCTCCGGCTTCTTCATGAAGAGTAACAACTCCCGGCATAAGAACATTAGTCATCGGTATATGATTCTTGTATACACCAATCTCGCCTTCGCTCGTGGTGAGCTCTAAGAAATCGACCATACCTTCGTAGAAGGCTCTCTCCGGAGAAATAATCTCTACTTTAAACAAATTCTCGGCCATGTTTCCTCCCGGTCATTTACGCTGTCTTACTCTTGTTAGCTTCTACCTTTGCAAGAACGTCTTCAATACCGCCTGCATTTAAGAAATAACTTTCAGGTATGTCATCATGCTTGCCTTCAATAATTTCCTTAAAGCCCTGGATAGTTTCAGAAATCGGAACATATCTTCCTTCAAGACCTGTGAACTGTCCGGCAACGAAGAATGGCTGTGAAAGGAATCTCTGCACCTTACGTGCACGGGAAACAACAAGCTTGTCTTCATCGGAAAGTTCATCCATACCAAGGATGGCAATGATATCCTGAAGTTCTGTATATCTCTGAAGAATTTCCTGCACGGATCTTGCCACTTTGTAATGCTCCTCACCAACAATTCTCGGATCAAGGATTCTTGATGTTGAAGCAAGCGGATCAACCGCAGGATAAATACCAAGTTCCGCAATGGAACGGCTAAGTACCGTGGTTGCATCCAAGTGTGCGAACGTTGTCGCAGGAGCAGGGTCCGTAAGATCATCGGCAGGCACGTAAACGGCCTGAACCGAAGTAATTGAACCGTTCTTTGTAGAAGTGATACGTTCCT
>CAJOOB010000121.1 GCA_905236025.1 uncultured Lachnospiraceae bacterium | reverse complement strand
TTTCCAACAGAAGTTCTGCAAGGTAAGAACCATCCTGACCTGTAATACCGGTTATTAACGCTTTTTTCATTCCTAAATTCCTTTCCACAAACAATTTTATGATATATACAGTTTACAACAAAAAACCGATTTAACCAACTGATTTGTATGTAATTTATTTAAATCTTTATAAATGCGTGTTATACACGAATCTTTAAGAAGACTGAATCGCCGCTTATATAAACCGTTCCGGTATCCGCCGGAACAAAAACGCAGTCACCCTTTTTCATAAAGATTTCTTTATCCTGATACTGTGCCTGAACCCTTGCAAACCCTTCCGTACAAAGAAGAATATTAAAGGATGTTTCGTCGGTTTCTATTTTTACGGTTCTTTTAATGTTCATTCTTTCGGTTTCAAAATATTTGCATCTGCAAAGAACCTCCATGGAATATCCTCTTCCAAACTTTAAGCTTTTTGGGGCCTGTGCTATATCTTTTCCCGCTTTCATATCAAGCACTTCGCAAGCCTTATCAAAGTGGAGTTCACGCTTGTTTCCGTTTTTATCAACTCTGTCATAATCATACACTCTGTATGTAAGATTTGAACTTTCCTGGATTTCAGCAACCGTAATTCCTGCGCCGATTGCGTGCACCGTACCGGAAGGAATAAAGAACACATCGCCTTTATTAACCTTAATCTTTTTAAGATGCTTTAGAAGTTCTCCGCTTTTTATTGCATCCTGCAAAATTTCTTTTGATACATCATGCTCAAATCCGCAAATCAAACATGCATCCGGCTCCGCATTCAAAACGTACCACATCTCAGTTTTACCGTTTTGACCGTTTTCAAACTTTTCTGCATATTCGTCACTTGGATGAACCTGGACGGATAAATCCTTCCTTGCATCAATTAATTTAACGAGTAACGGAAATCCTTTTTCCTTATTCACCCTCGTTCCAAGATATTCCGGGTGCTTTTCAATGATTTCGGCAAGCGTCTTTTGTACAAACGGTCCCGAAACCGCAACGCTCGGTCCGTCAGGATGCGCCGAGCACTCCCATGTTTCCGCAAGAGGCGTCAAATCAATCTTTTTATTATATTCGGTTTTTAATTTTTCTCCTCCCCAGAGATAATCTTTTCCCGCAGGGGCTAACTTAAACGGTTCTGTCATTAAAATTCAAAATCTCCGTATCGTTTATCTTCAGTACTGAGTTCAACACCAAGCTGTACTTCCAGAAGACTCATATCGGTTTCGGCAACGATTGTGTGCATGCAGCCCGCGGCCATGGTCACGGTGTCTCCTTCTTTTACGTCCTGTCTTATTCCGTCCACAATCACATATCCTCTTCCGGCAAGAATTGTCCAAACCTCATCTCTTAACGTATGGCTGTGATAACTCATGTGGTTGCCTTTTTTTACAAAGGCTTTTATTGTCATGGAGCCCGGCTGTGCGTCAATTACCCTGTAAGTTCCCCAGGATTTTTCAGCATATCTTGCCTCCATGTTGTCAGTAACTTTTTCAACGAGAGGTTTCATGTAACCGCTTCTTTCCTTGTCCGTAACCAAAATTCCGTCACCGCTTGCCGCAATAACCATATCTTTGCAACCCAACGCAATGATTGGAATATCAAGTTCGTTTACGATCTGTACGTTTTCGCAACATTCATCAGTCACGGCATTTCCTTTTATATCATCTGCCATAACCTCCGCCATCATATTCCAGGTTCCAACATCCTTCCATTCGCCTGCGTAACGCATAACGCGGATGCTTTCTTCCTTTTCAACAACAGCGTAATCAAAACTGATTTTATTTAAGGTATCATACTTTTCGTATAAATCCCTGTAGTCGGTAAAATCAATGAGTTCATGTGCCTTATCAACAAGATAGCCAAGTTTAAAGGCAAACACGCCCGCATTCCAAAGAGCGCCTCTTGAAAGGTAACCCTTTGCGGTTTCCGTATCCGGTTTTTCCTTAAATTCAGAAACCTCACTCACCAAATCCTTTGACTTCGGAATAATGTAACCGTACTTCTCACTAGGATAGGTAGGTTCAATCCCCATAAGCGTAAGGTTTGATTTTCCCTCTTTTACAAGGTCTTCTAACTTTGCAACAGCCTCGTAATATGTATCATCAACATATGGATCTACAGGACAGACAACAACGCATTCATCCCTTCCAGCCTTCTTTTCATACAAAAGATAAGTTGCGGCGAGCGCTATGGCCGGGAACGTGTCTCTTCTGCACGGTTCAATACAAATATCAGCAGCATTACCAAGCTGATTTCTTATTGAGCTGACTTGCGTTTTTGATGTAGCAACGGTAAGAGTTGCATCCTTATCAACGGTTGTAATCTGACGATAAACTCTTTGAACCATTGATTCGTAATTTCCTTCGTGGTCCTTAAAAAGCTGAATAAACTGTTTACTTCTGATGTCATTTGACAATGGCCACAATCTCTTTCCGCTTCCGCCTGATAAAAGTATAATATTCATTCCTAACTCCAATCCCGCCCTACAGTCTGCATAATGCATTATATAACTTTATGGCGCCGTTTTTCCATGTATATTTTTTTAATAATATGTCAATTTGTTCTTTATCCGGTGTTGGTAAATCATCCAGACTTTCGTTATAATAGTTAGGATTAACAAAGAATGCCGTATCATTAAGTATTTCATGCATTATTTGTGTATCTGATACCACCACGCGTTTACAACCCGCGCTGTATGCTTCAAGCGGAGGTATACCGAAGCCTTCATAAAACGTAGGATAAAGGAAAGCCTTACAGTTTTCAAAAAGCATTTTTCCTTCTTCATCAGAGATAAATCCAAGGAATTTAATATTTCTTGGAATCACTTCTTCTTCGTATCCCCCTGCCTTTGCAAAGACCTTTTCGTTAACGGAACCCGCAATTGCAAAAGTATATTTTTCATTTGCCTTTGCTGCATTGATTATCCATTTGATATTTTTATTAGGTTCAAGACTCGACATTGAAAAGAAATAATTATCTTTTGTGAGTCCGTATTTTATGAGTGCATTTTCATCTTTTTCAAAGTTACCGTAATGATCCCAGCCAAGGGGAGTAATCACAATTTCCGGTTTTGTATCCGGATAATATTTTAGGAGTTCGGCTTTTGAAAACTCAGAATTCGTAAGAATCAACTTACATCTTTTTGTCTGATTTCCAAAAAGAATTTTGTACCACTTTACAAACTTTTTCCCAAAGTACTCGGGATGCGCTTTAATCTTTAAATCATGGATACAGCACACACCGGGATTTATTAACGGTGCCGTGTTGCAAAGATTTAAAGATATGGCTTTATTTTTCTTAACAAAACGCACAAAAGTCAGGTTCTCCCATAAAATTCCGGAAAACCTGCCTTTTACCGTAACGGTTTTAATTTTCTTAAATTCGGGTACATAAAGAGCATTTGGCGGAACAGCCAAAATCACTTCACCCTCACTTACCATTTCATCAAGGTTTTTAAGCATCTCTCCGGCATATCTTTCAACGCCCGTAATCTTTCTTGTTAAAAACCTTCCGTTTACTACAAACTTCTTTCTTAACATTTGATTCCGTCTCCGACAAATTACTTAGAACCCCTGCCCATAAATACAACCGCAACAGTCTTTAAAAGAATCTTTAAATCCAGCGCAAGACTCCACGTATTAATATATTTAACGTCCAATTTTACAATCTCTTCAAAATCAGTAATGTCGCTTCTACCGCTTACCTGCCACATACCCGTAATACCCGGTTTAACGCTCATTCTGGCTCTGTGTCTCGGGTCGTACTGATTCCATTCGTCAACCGTCGGAGGTCTTGTTCCCACAAGTGACATATCGCCCTTTAAAACATTAAAAAACTGTGGAAATTCATCAATTGATGTCTTTCTTATAAACCAGCCTATACCATGCTTTGTACCGTCTTTTCCGCTTCCTATGATACGCGGATCGTTTTCCATTTTAAACATGAGCCCCTGCATTTCATTTTTGTCCATGAGCTCTTTCTTTCTGGCTTCCGCATCCTTATACATACTTCTAAACTTATACATTTTGAAGTATCTTCCGTTTTTACCGATACGGTTTTGTCCAAAGAAAATTGGTCCGGGATCCGAAATAAAAATGATCGGTCCCACAATAATTGTAAGTATAAGTGTAAATAAAAGTCCAACAACAGACACAACAATATCAAAGGTTCTTTTAACAAAGACCTGAGTAAACGAAGCAATATGCGCACTTTCGGTAATACATAAAACACCGCCTAATCTTTCAACGGTTCTGTTTGTGTAATCACTATTCATTACAAGTGCCTTATGTGTTGTAATGCCCATAAGTGAAATTTCATTATGAAGTTCCTTTGATAAATTATCATTTTCAGGAAGGTAAATAAAAAGACCGTCAACCCAGTTTTTCTTAAGGTATTCAACAATGTCTCCAAACGCTGCAAGCACCTTAGCCCCGGCAATTTCTTCGGATACATTTACCGCATCATCAGTTAAAATAACACCGCCAATTTCAAATTCTCCGTATGTGTGAGACAAAAGTCCGTTTACGGCATCTTCAACGAGATTTGAATTACTGATTATAATCATACGGTCTCTTTTTCCAAACATAAAGAAACCGCGGCGTAAAAGTGTCTTCCATACAAGTCTTTCAATATATTCAAGAATTGCACCAATAATCACAAAGTACGTTAATACGAGACGCGAAAATTCAATACTTACTTTCATAAAGAAAAGATAGGCCATAAGACCAAGGCCAATAAGTGCAATGTGTAACACAACATAATATGCCTCTCTTAAAAAGCCTCTGCTTAAAATATTTTTGTGGTTAGACATAAAGATAGAAACACCGACACTAAAAAGCCCCATAATTACGGCAATATTTAAGTATACCGTTTCCGCATACGGATTTCCCACTCCGTGTCTTATCATGTATGCAAGCACATAAGAAAGCTGCAAAACAATCAAGTCCAAAATAATAAAATCAATATGCTTTACCCAACCGGATGGTTTTCTTCTGTACATTTTTTTCTCGCTAAAAGCGCCCTTTCCCTATATTCTGACGTTTTTTATTCTAAAACCGGTAAAAATCTATATCCGGACTAATTACAAAACTAACGCAAATCCCTTTTCTTTCCATGAAAAATCTTACCATAAAACTGCTTAAAATTCAATTTTAACGGCCGTTTTAAAAATAAAACAATAAAGAACCAAAAATACGAATAAGTCCAAAGAGAATAACTCACTAAAAGTAGCGGCAATGATGCACACGCAAAAATAAGGCATAACGCAATCTGACTGCCCTCATTGTTCCCTTTAATTCTTTGTCCTATTGCTTTTATCACAAATAACGCAATCACAACAAGCAATACCCCGCCAAATAATACGCCGAATTCATACAAAAGGCCAAGGACAAAATTGTGACTGTACACCCCGCCCGTCACAAAATATTCCGAGGAAATACCGCGAATTAAAAACGGTGATTCTTTAATTCCTTTAACCATTGCTTCGTAAATATCTTCTCTTAAAGAAAGATTAAGAATATCCGAAGCTTCCGCATATTCAAGCGTTCTCGAAGAAGTTCCGAGTGCGCTAAATACCACTGACAAAACCTTTAAAGCATACTTCAAAATAACATTTAAAAACGCCGTAAACAAAAGGATTGCAAGACTGTATAAGATAAGCAAAACCTTTTTATTATTTTCTAAAAGGAACTTAAAAAGAATAATTACAAAAAACGTAAAGATGCATAAAAGCGGGCCTCTTGAACCGTATGCAACAATACAAAACGTACCTGAAACAAAAGAAATTACAGATATAATTCTCTCCTTTAATTTTCCGTAAAATGAAAAATATAAAGATATAAGTATTGGGACAATTAAGGCATTTGAATAACCCATATTGTACGAATATGCCGAATCCCTAAAAAGAGGCACAATAAAAGCAAGAAGAATTGTTAAATATGAGGTGTACTTAGCCATGGACAACAATATGCCGTAATTTTTTATTTCAAAAATCACGACCATTACCGGGAAAATGGTTAAGAAAAACGAAAGAAACGTGCCTTTTAAATACGAATATGAAACAAAAACTTCATTACCATCCACGGTACATGATCGTACGGTGTTAAAATCCCCGCATACGCCAAGCCGTATGAGCACAAAGCTAAGTAAATACGCAAGAAAAACAGCGCCCGAAAAAATAATGATTCTTCTGTTTAATCTTGTAAAAACAGGTCTAAAGTTAAGAAACAAAAGGGCGAATAAAAGCGCTTTGTTGATGTTTGAAACCTTGCTTGAAAAAACGTAGCTGTTTAAGTCATCAAAAAAGGCGTTTGTCACCGTGGTAATGGCGATCCCAAAAATGAATACGCAAAAAACAAGCGATAATCTGATATCGTACTTATCTTCAATATTCATTTTTCTAAACTCTTCAACAAATTTCATTTTAAAATTTATTCTTCCTCTGCATCCATATCATCGGGTATTGGCATAACCGCCTGTTTATTGTGTCTCTTAATGGCATTTTTGTAAAACTTTTCGAGCGTGATGGCCAGATTATCCCAATCAAAACGCTTGCTCTTAAGAAGTGCATGTTCCGAAATCAGTCTGTAATTTACAAGAATATCCTCAATTCTGTCCGCAATTTCCTGCGCGCTTGTAGGAGTAACGGCATAACCCACGGTACCTTCCGCATACATACCGTCAAAACCCTGACCTTTTGTATAAATAACGGGAAGCGCCTGTGTCATTGCCTCGGTGTAAACTCTTCCAAAAGTTTCCGTAAGAGAAGGAAGCACGAAAATATCCGCATTTCTGTAATATTCAATAAGTTGTTCTTTTGGCATGAACGGAAGCACCTTTACGTGCTTATGTTTATTTAACGACTTATGAATCTCCGAATCCACCACATTTCCTATAATTGTCGTTTCAATCTTTGCTCCCTTGTCACGCAGGATTCTTGCCGCCTCAAGAATAATTTCCTGATTCTTTCTGTATTCAATACTGCCAACACAAAGAAGATTTATGGTTTCTTTGAAAGGCTTTTTATTGTTTGTTTTTTTTATGTTTGCGTATTCGCTTAATCTCACGGTTTTTCTTGTAGTATAACAATTATCAAGCCAGTAACGCTCTAATCCGTTTGGAATAACCGTGCTCTTTGTGTATAAATCGCCCGCAAGCTTATCATACATGCCAATAAGTTCCTGGCGGTATGCTCTTGATAAAAAAAGTACCGCCTTTGCATTCTTTAATATCTTCTTAGAAACAGCCCTGTAATAATATTTTAAAACAGGCACCTTTAAAAAGGTGTTAAGGTCAGTGTCACGAACAGAAACAACATAAGGAATATTGTATTTTTTATACATTTTGTAAGCCACAAGTCCGCCGTTTAAAAGCGTGTGGCTGTGAATGATTTCCGTATCTTCAAGGTGATGATTCTTATATTCTTTTTCAAGAGTTTCAAAAATTTTCTTTTGTTTTAACGGATAAATATATCTGTCATTTTTATTGAAACACTCCCTGTGAATAACCAAATCATCCATCAAATCGGCGTATTCTTCCTTAAGTTCCGTTCCCTTGTAAACTGCGTTAAATGCAGTAACCTTGTGTCCTCTTTTAATTAAGGCATTCATAGAATCCCTAAAAATACGCGCCCTGTGATAATATGTGCAAATATATAAAATATTCATTTCTTCTCCGTAACTGCAATCCCACTCTTGTTATCTTGAAACCTCCCAAAACGGCTTGGATTTACCGGTTAACTGATTGTAAATGCCAACCGCCTGGGCAACAATTGTCTGTGTATAGTAAGTGATTAACGACACAATCTTATTCTTAGATTTAAACGCGGTACCGTAAATTGCCACCGCGTAAAACAAAAGCTGCGCCGCCGCCGCAAACGTCCAAAACGGACCATCCGTGATAATAGCAAGAATATATGAAAAGCACAACACCATCAGGTGATTGATAAATAACATATACCTTAACGTTCTGTGACAAAGATAAAAAAGCGAAAACCACTTGTATTTAAAAATATTGAAAATTCGTATGTCCGGGCATATATCATAAAGGATGCCGCGGTTCATTCTTACTTTTCTCTTAAATTCATCTTCATTGGTTTCACCGGCATTTTCATATGCAACAGCCTTTTCGTTATACACCGCTCTGTAGCCGTCAAGAGCGTATTTTATTGGCATTGCGCTGTCATGGCAAAGGATTGGTTTAAAATCATAATAATCAGCTTTTCTGCACGCATAAATTGCACCGTTTCCGGCAGTGATTGTCATTATATCGCTTTCCGATTTCCTGATTTTTAAATCCATATTCCAATAAGTGTTTTCATTAGCTGCAGTCACAGCTTTTTGCGAATTTGCATACGCAAGCGTTCCGGTAACATACTTTACCTCACTGTCGCAAAGGCAGGAAACAAGTTCCTTAACGGCAGATTTTTCAAACATTGAATTTGCATCCGTCATTACAATAACTTCTGCATCAATCTTTTTTACCGCCTCGTTTTGAGCATTTGTCTTTCCCTTATGCTCGCTTGCTTCGTAAAGCGTAATCTTAAATTTATCATCGGATTTATTATCTTCAATAAATTTTTTAACTATACTTATGGTGTTGTCTGTGCTTGCATCTGACATTATAACAATCTCAAGCAAGTCCTTTGGGTAATCTGTAATAAGAAGGTTTAAAAGTTTCTTTTCAATCACCGCTTCTTCGTTATGCGCGCTCACCAAAACGGCTACGCTTGGAAGATATGTGTAGTCTTTCCTTAAGCCTCTTATTGTGTTATGTTTTCGTTTAATTTTCGCAATGAAATTTACAACCGGGCCATATGCTGCCATTGCGGTAATGATGCCCATGGCCGCAAGCCAAAAAAGGATCTTTAGTAACATGTTTCCCTCTACTGTATTGAAAGTTTTGATTAGATGTACTCCCCTGCGTTAATAGTAAGTACTGCGCCGGTCATCATGGAGGAACCGTCGCTTAGCATATACATGATTCCGTCTATGTAGTCGCTTCGTTCGCACATACGCCCCATTGGCAAAACCGCTGCGGCTTCCTTACGAAGCTCTGCTTCCGTTTTTCCCTGGGATTTACGGAGCGCAACCTCACCTTCGGTAGGTGTCCAGCCAAGCACAAGGTAATTACATCTTATGTGCTCCGTTGCGTAATTTTTTGAAATATGCTCCGTTAAAATTCTAAGCGTTCCTTTCGAGCAGGCGTATGCCGCTCTGTCTTTTTGACCGCCCCAAGCGTGTGTGGAGCCAGTAAGTATTATTGAGCCTCCGCCGCCCATACGCATGTATTTAACTGCTTCCTGACAGCAAAAAAATGCCGCCTTGAAGTTTATATCCATTACATCATCAAAGGTTTCTTCGTCGCAGGTATCAAGCGGCGAAACCGGTGTTATCCCCGCATAATTAAAGAATCCGTCAATCTTTCCGTATTTGTTATACGCCGTTTCAAAGAGTTTGCGGCAATCGGCAACATTTTTAAGTTCTGTATGTACAAAGATGCCGTCGCTTCCGTATGATTTAATAAGCCTTATGGAGTTTTTTGCAGCTTCTTCATCACGTCCGCCAATTACAACTTTTGCGCCTCTTAAGGCACATTCTTCAGCAATGGTACGGCCCACACCCTTGGTACCGCCGGATATAACTATTACTTTTCCTTCTAAAATTTTATCCATATCTTTCGCTATTCTACTTTTACAAACCGTTTTCTGTTACATTTCAAGCGCTTTTTTCGGGTCAAAGCCGCGAAGAAGCATATCGTTTCCTTCTGTGTCCGTAACTTTAACCTTTGCCTGAAATTCAGTTAATTTATCACAAAGTTCTTTTTTGGAATCACATACAATGTAAACTCTTGTAAGAACCTGTTTTTCGTTTCCAATCCACTCTTTTAAAACTTCGGTATTTTCATAAAGTCTCTGGATGTTTGCAACTACGCACGGGTCTTTTTCAACTTCATCAAGTCCATCGATTTTCCCAATGGTTCCGGCTTTTAACAAAAACCATAAGGTTGCTGCGTATTTGCCTCTCAAGCGGGCATCGTCCTCCTTTAAAAGGTCTAAATCACCTTCAGAACCGGTAAGGGCAAAACGAATAAGCATTTCTCTTTGGTCAAAACCGTGAATTGCCTTCATAAGAAGGTGAGGGGCCTCACCCTGAAGTCTGAAACCGGTGTCATACACATAAAATTCTCCGTCTTCATAAAATCCGGAAAGCATAAGTACTCCGTTTTTAATCCCAATATCTTTAAAGAGTCTTACCGCACCGTCATGCATGCGCTCAAAGTATTCATCAATGTGTTTTGACGGATATGTACCACCAAGGCAAACCCTTGAAAGCCCTTTTTGTTCGTCTGTTGTGTATCTGTCGTAAATGCATGATGCGGAAACAGCGCCGTCCTTAAACGTATAATACATGCCCATATCATCACATTCCATATATTTTTCAACGATAAAACGTTTTTTGTTCGAAGCATCAAGCGCTTTTTTTACCGCACCCGGAAGGTCTTCCTTTGAGTAGCAAACCGTCATTCCCACGCCGCCGCCGTTATCAACAGGCTTTACCATTACAGGGAATTTGATTTTTTCAACATCTTCAGGTTTCATATCCGCATCAAGATAATATTCCGGAATACCGTGAACACCGTATCTTTCGCAGGTTGCCTTGAAACTGTCTTTAAATGAAAATACGTCAACAATCTCTTTTGTTGCATAACACGGAAGGTTAAGTGCATCACATACCTTACAATATGACGGAACCAAAATATCCGCAACACCAACCAAAACGCCGTCCACTGCTTCTTCTCGTGCAAGCGCAATGAGTCCCGGAACATCCATTCCGTCCACATCTGCTGCCTTCCATGCGGCTTTCTTTGCAGGATCCGTGTGTCTTAAGCTTGTAACAATTGTCTTAATACCCATTGAATTTGCAATTTCCACAAGCGGCGTCGTCTCCGGATTTCCGCCAAGTATAAGTAATTTCTTTCCTTCAAATTCTGACATTTTATCACCTTTCCACACAAAAAGTATGCATCAATAAAATTATTCTTCGCCGTATTTATTTAAATTGTCCAAAACAAGATGCTCGCCAATGCAAAGTAAATCATATTTTTGCCCCGGTAAATCTCTTTTACAGTTTTTAACAAATTCCCACGGATTTCCGCCATGTGCGGCAAACGTTCCGTAGTGACAAGGAATAAGCAGCCTTGGTTTAATAATCTTTGCAAGGTCAACGCATTCCTGTTCGTTTAGATTGCCAAAAGCACCGTTAATCGGTGCAAACATAATATCAAACGGCCCAAGATTACTTATCTCTTCTGCGTAATCTTTTCTAAAGCAGGTATCGCCCGCAAGATAGATTTTGTAGCCATCGACATCAAGGACAACACCAAATGCATCAGGCGCGCCTGCACCGTGGTCACAAGGCACAAAATCAATCTTAATGTCATCTGCCGTAACAAAATCATGCGGTTTGAAATAACTTATTCGGCCGTCCAAATCAGGCGTCTTCATGAGAAGCCTTTCAACTTCACGCTCGCAGTTTAATGAAGCAAAAAGTTTCGTCCCATGATTATACATAATAACAGGGATTGCATCCATATCAAAGTGGTCGTAATGAGGGTGGGTTGCAATGCAAAAATCAAACTCCAACTCATCCGGCGCAAGGACCTTTGGTGTGAGTCGCTTAAAGCCCATATGACCTTCCGCTCTTTCCACGCACTCGCTCAAATAAAGGTCCACACCAAGGAGCGTACCTTTTTTACTCTTCACAATAAAACCTGCCTGCCCCGTAAAAAACAGATGCGTTTTGTTTAAAGGGGCGCTCTTAATGTTTTCTGCCAAACTCATACTTTTATCTTCTCTTTCATAAAACTGTCCCACATATTAATATTCTTTGCGGTATCCATAATGTTTTTCAGTTCGCTTCTCAAATAAACCTTCATGAGAGAAATCTTTTCCTCATCAAAGCCATCATTGGCAACAAGCGTTAAGTCCGGTATTTTCCACTCCGCAGATGCTTTCCCGTCCACAAAGCGGACAAACGCCGCCTTTTTCCCTTCTTTTGTAACAATCTTAGATACCGTCATTTCCATGTTTAAAGAAATTACCTCCGAAATTATTCAAAATTTTCATTAGTATTTCTATTATACGATATTTTCA
>CAJOOB010000120.1 GCA_905236025.1 uncultured Lachnospiraceae bacterium | reverse complement strand
TATCTGTATTTGATAACAGAACTGCTCTTGAGGTGTGCGCTGATGCGTATTTAAAGCATGTTTCACAACAGTGGTGCTGGTTCTATGTTTCTGACGAGTATGAATACAGTATTGCCGATTTTGGACTTTATCGTACAACGGTCGGATATGATACCGGAAACGATATGTTTGAAAATATTGAATAAATTTATTATTTCCCAATAATGGGTAATTTTATTGATATTAAAAGTAAAATGTAGTAAACTTTATACGTAAAATAAGGATTTTTAAGAACAATAATTCCTTATTCGGAAGGAAAGAAATGAGCGAGAATTATTACAGAAAAACAGGAGTAAAAGTTAATTCAAATAAAAAGAAAAAAAGCAGTAATGTCGTTATATTTGGGGTTAAAATAAATAAACTCAGTTTGAAAGTCATGATTTCAACGCTTGTTATGCTGATTTTATTTATTGTTTTTGTTGTTACATATAAGAATAAAGATAAGGTAAGTGCAACAACAGGTACAACTTCAACTGAGCAAAGTATTGCTGATTCAACAAATACGGATGATGAAACAGAAACATCATTTGTATACATTGAAGAAGATACAACTACTGCGGAATACGAAACAACCGAGGCAAAGGAATATACTATTGACTCGTCTGCCTTATATTTAAGTTGTGATTTTTCTTTAGACAGCAAGTTTTCAAGTGAAAACGGTGCATACGGTGTATACAACATTGGCATTACAAATGTATATGGAAAAGCTGTTGAAGACTGGTATATTGTGATTAGAACCAATACGGATGATTTTTATGTTCTTGATTATTGGGGAATGACAGCAACTTATAATGTTACGGATAAAACAATTACTTTAAAGCCGACAAGTTCAAACAGTACGTTAGCCGCTGATACAACTACAGTCGCCGGATTTACCGTTCAGGCTGAGTCCGGTTTTACGGTTGAATATTATACTGTTTATGTTGGTACAAAGACTCAGTCTTTATCTCCACTTAGTCTTAATGCATTTTATCCGACATACACAACGACCGCAGCTACTACTGAAGCTGATACGGACGAAGAAACAACAGAAACGGATGAAACTGAGACAACGACAACAACACAGGCTGCAACAACAACGACTAAGCCCACAACAACGACAACTTTGGAACCTACCTCAACTACAGTTGCAAATGATGAAGAAACAACTACAGAACCTGTTGCTTAGTGTTAGGTGATTGATTATTAAAGAAACGGAGAATGAATATGTTTTGCAGAAAATGCGGTATTACAGTCAATGACGAATCATTAAAATTTTGCTTTAATTGTGGCGCGGATTTAACTGCCGTGCGTAATGAAAAAAAGGAAACAGTCATTACCAAAGAGGAATCTGTTAACGAAAAATCCGGTAATGATGATACAGAGAATGTTGTATCCTTTAAAGAAGAAATGAGCAAAGAGGAAAATATTGCTGCAATTGCCGCATATGCAAAAGAATTGAAAGAAGGCAGCGGTAATATTAATGTTGAAGATACCGCCGACTCAGTTAATAATACACCTGCAGATGATGATTTTGAAATCACCGATGAAGATGATCTTTCAAAATATAATACAGGTCAGGTGATTGCTTTCTTTGATAAAGTTCTTGATGAAACAGAGCAAAAAGAAGAAGCAGAAGCAAAGGCGAAATTTACCGAGGCACCTTGCGAAGAAACCTTTAAAGAAATTGCAAAAGAAAACGCAAATACAATGCTTGAAGGTGAAAAGTATTTAGATAAAGAATTTGAAACCAAAGTTAATACTGATATTGCGGATGATTCTGAAACTGAGGAATCGAATGATTCAAGGTCTGATGATATTGATATTATAATTAAAAACGGGCTTTCTGAAAATGATGACAGAAAAACTGTGCAGCCTGTTGTAAATGATACAGATCATGAATATTACAATGAGAGTCTTGAAAAAATTGTTAACCAGGATGATGACAGCAGTTTTAAACAAAAGAGTCCTCTGCCTTTTGTGATATTTGCAATACTGTTTTCATTAGCTGCAGCAGCATGCATTTGTACAGAACTTGCCGCATATTATCTTAATGATTTTCCTTTTGAAACTGTTAAGTCATTTTTCTTTGATTTTGATATTAATTACGAATATATTTACCTTGCTGTTTATGGTATCATGCTTTTCTTTGTTATTATGTATGCAGGTACGAAAAGTCATGCGTACGGGATTATAAGCGGAATTATATTTATCTTATTTGGCGCTTTTGATGCGTATTTTAGAGGCGTGGATATTATTTATAATAATATTAAAGTTATTATGAATCATAGTATTATTGCTGAAATTTACACTGCTGTACTTGAAGGAGCGGGATATGGTTTATTCTACCTTTTCCTTTTGTTTGTTGCAATCAGAGCTTTTGCCAAAACTACAAAACTTGTTAAGACATGTTCTTATTTTGGATATTTTTCCTTACTTTCAATGGTGATTTGTATTTGCCTTGATATTTACAATAATACTGTAACATTTATTTATTCTGTTTTACCGACATATACGTTTGTACCTGTATTTGTTATTGCACTTATA
>CAJOOB010000119.1 GCA_905236025.1 uncultured Lachnospiraceae bacterium | reverse complement strand
CATATCTTACATGCGCGCTTCTGCAAGGATCATACAAAGAATCGTATGATGAGTATCCGCACTCTCCCTCGTAACACTCTTTTGTTCTTGAATGGTAAACAAATACGTAATTACCCTCAGAATCAACGGTAAACGAGTTGTGTCCCGGACCGTATTCATCAACCAAATCTTCAGACGTAAGTAACGGTTCGGCAAGCTTTGTCCAGGATGAAGAATCCAGAAGGTCAGCCGTTGCATCCGCATATATAAGACCCACACAATATTCAGGGCCGGTCGCGGAAGCCGAGAACGTTACAAATACTTTTCCGTCATGGATGAGTACTGCAGGTCCTTCGTTAACAGGAATGAGTACTTCTTCCCAGTAATATTCAGGCTGGGTAAGAAGCATCGGCTTGGATGTAAGAATCCATGGTTGATTAGGATCTACCGATGCAATGTAGAGGTTCGAATTTCCGCTTGTCTGCGCCCAGATAACGTATCCCACGCCATCGACCTCAAAATAAGTCATGTCTAATGAGAAACCTGTAAACGAGAAGGTGTCACCTTCCATTGGAACCATTACTCCAAGGTTTTCCCATTCATCCGTATAAGGGTCGTCACCCGTACATCTTAAAACGTGTGGTCTGATTGCCCAAACATTTGAAGATTCAACACTGCCTGTATAGAATACATACCATACACCGTTAATTTCGTGGATTTCCGGTGCCCAGATATATTTAAACGTATCATCGCTGTCTGCCTGATTCCAGATGGTAATTTCTTCAGCATCCGCAAGGCCCTCGATGGTAGTTGCACGACGAAGAATAACTCTGTCGTAACCCTCTGAATCGTTTGAACCGTACATAGGGTAAGATGCCGTAAAGTAGTAATATCCGTCAGAGCCAAGGGTAATGTAAGGATCAGCTCTGTCTGAAATCAAAACTTCAGATGAAGTCGCATTGGTTTCTTTAAGATCGGAATGCTCATTGTAAAGTTCCGTAACAGTTTCCTGTGTAATTGCTTCATTGTAAATCTTAACATCCTGAATGAAGCCCACATACAAAGGATCGTCCGTATATGCGGAGCGTCCGAGATATGCCTTGATATCGCCAAAGTCGCTTAAGCTCTTAGAAAGTTCTGTATCTGCAATCTTTTCGCCGTTCATGTAAGTAGTCATTGTTGTGCCGCTAAATACAACAACAAAATGATTCCACTCAAGGCCAACCATTGGGCCCTGTACACCGTTTGACGCAATTGTTGGCGAAACACCAACCTCAGTATTATACGGAGCAGCAGTGTTTACGCTGTTTGTAAAAACAGACTTTAAACGCCCCGACGGATTTGACGGGTTCAAAAGATAATAACTTTCAATACTTGAAGTATCCGCACCAAGATAAATAAGACTGGTGTTGGTTGCCCCTGAATAATCCTTGGTCCAGATTGAAATCGAGATTTCGTCCTCTCCCGTAAATACCTCACTCGGAAGGCCGATAGCCGTACCGTCCAGAAATCCCACGCCGTCCTCGACGCTGAATCCGCTTGCAACAAAAACTTCACCGTCGTTTCCGTTACCGGATACATCGGTAAGAGTTCTCTTGTCACTCATTGACATGTCATAATGAATTACCAAGCCTTTAACTTCCTCCTCTGTTTGAGACGCCTTTTTACCGCAAGCGGCAAGTCCCAAAACACCAATTGCAACAAGCGCCAAAGTGCCCATTGCCAAAACGCTTCTTCTCTTCATAAATCCTCCTGAAATACACCCTGTTAATACTACAAAAATACATATAATCAAACGTATAAAAAGTAAACAGTCAATTTATTAATACATTTCAAATGACTGAATTGTTATCGTTTTAAGGTATGAAATTTTAAACGGTTGAATTGTTTATATTTTACAGGATAAGGTGTTATTTGTCTATGTTATTCTTTTAGAACGGGTGGAATTTTATAGATTTTTAATACTTTTACATAAATCTTTTTGTTGAGTACTCAGATGGGAAAATATTGTCAATTTTTTCTTCATTAAGGTTTTCCCCAATTACGATAATAATATCCTGTCCGTTCGTAAGCGGTTTCACCGTGATTTTATCCTTTATCGCATTAAATTCAAACCACTTACCCTCCTCTTTAATAAAACCTTTTACCCTGTGAATTTTCCCAAAAGAAGGGTCACTAAATAAGAGCTTTGCCTTTTCTTTAAGTTCATTTACAGAAACGGAAAGCCCCATAAAAAAGAGAGACTTATAAGAATTTTCATCCATAAAAACACGTTTTTCAAAGGCGGTTTCAATGTG
>CAJOOB010000118.1 GCA_905236025.1 uncultured Lachnospiraceae bacterium | reverse complement strand
TTGTTACGGCAATCTGGCCGATTACAACATTATCACCGTTATCATACGCTGCAACGATTCTTCCCGATGTATCAATACCGACACTTGTCATTGTACCAACCGGCTTGCCTGCTCCAAGACCGTCGCTGTCACCTCTTGCCGAATCAAGGGTTGTTGAACTGCCGTAACACGTAAGTGATGATACATCAACGTTGATTGTTTCAACAAGCGCATCTGCTCTTGTATCAGTCGAAGTAAATGTTAAATTAAAACTATCGTCTGATGTAAGAAGACCTGTCGTTGTATTAAATGTAAGTGTTGTTGAGCCCGAGGCCGTAAGTGTACTTACTTCATTACTTCCGCTAAATACCTTACCTGTAGTTGTAAGTGTGTATTCACTTGTGGAAGTCTGAGTCACCTGAACCTGCACTGAGTAAAGATTTCCAAGCGAATCATACACATTAAGAAGTGTTGTTAAATATCCTGATCCGTCACTACTGAATGCGTCATCCTCAGGATTAATGTTACCTGACATTGTAACTTCCGTTGTCTGAGCCGGTGATGTTGTCATATATTCTGAACCATAAACAGAAAGCGGTCTCAGCTGATCTGTCTGTAATTCATAATCTCCCGAAGAATTAAGAGCCGCTGCATACCCCATTACATAACCGCCTGACTGGGTAACCAGGTTACCAAGTGAGTCTGTTGTAAAGTTACCTGCTTTTGTGAAGTAGTTTGTTCCACCACTCTGGATGATGAAGAACGAACTGCCGTTAATTTTAAGGTCAAGGCCGTTACCTGTAGTTTCAGAACCTCCTTCGCCTGTTACGTCTGTCGAAATTGAATTAAGCTGGGAACCAAGACCAATCTGCATTGCGTTTTGTCCACCGGTGTTTGTTTCTGCATTTGCGCCTGTAGCTGTCTGGGTTGTCTGATAAAACATATCGCTAAATGTTACTGACTGTGATTTATACGCTACCGTGTTTACGTTAGCAATGTTGTTACCAATTACATCCATCTTAGTCTGGTGCGCCTTAAGGCCTGCAACAGAACTGAATAATGATCTCATCATAATAGTGACCTCCTAATAGCTGTCCGTATATCTGATTCCTTCTGTCAGTCGGGAATCTAAGCCTCCATAAGGTCCGGCTTATATAATTACGGCTCCGTCAATGTTTGTAAATACGTTACTAGCTGCCTGAGTACTGTCAAGTGCCGTTATAACAGTGTTGCTTGGGACATTCACAATAAACGCCATTGAATCCATGATTACAAGCGAATCTTTAATACCCTTCTCTTCTGCTATTTTTGTACTTTCGTTAAGTCGTTCAAGCTGATTTTCGCTGAGGTTGATATTTCTTTTCTCAAGTCTTTCACCGGCGTGCTTTGAAAATTTAATGCCTTCGGAATCCGCACGCTCCTGTTGTAATATCGCGTTGAAAGAAAGTCCGTTTTCAACCTGCTGTTTCTCCGTTTTAGTGTCATTACTCAGGTAAGTACCGGTCATTTGTTCAATTGAAGAATAATTTCTGTTAATATTCATAATATTTTCTCCTTTTTCGGTATCTTCTACCCGTATATCTTACGCATCATATGATGCGTAAGATTTATTCATCAGTGCTTGCTAACAAGTTGCTTAAATATGTGTCATCCAAAACCGTAACCAGATCTTTGGCTTTGTAGAGTGATCCGTCGATTGAAAGATACGCGTCTCCGTCTTCCAGTTGTACGTAATCAACTGTTCCCGCAATCTGATTTCCGCTCGATGTATCATCTGATATACCCGGCTCAACGATTACACTTTTTCCGACAAGCGATAATGAACTGTAATTGCTGAATGATGACGCAAGGTTCTGCATCTGCTCAAGTTCAGAAAACTGTGCCAACTGGGAAATGTACTCTTCATTAGACTGTGGCTCAAGAGGATCCTGATACTGAAGCTGCGTTACCAAAAGCTTCAAGAATGCCTCTTTGCCCAATGATGTGCTACCGGTTGTGTTTTCCGAAGTGTCTGTAGGTGTTGTTGTTACGTTCAAAACACCGTCTACGATATCCATTGAAATTGCCATATCCATTCCTCCTATGCCAGGTAACTTACTGTACTTCCCGACATTAGTAATTCATCTTGTGATTCATCTTCGTCTAAATAGCCCTCAGTATCTATATCGGAAAAATTAATGTTTTTCCTTAATTTTCTCCGTCCGTTATCCTGGTTATTGCTGTCGTTTTCGCTGTTTGAATCAAATGCATGTCCAGAAATAACAACCTCAACGTTATCAACTTTGATTCCCTGTTCTTCCAGCGTCTCTCTAAGTCTCATCATCTGGCTTTCAACAGCGTTTCTTGCCGTTTCTGTTTCGGTCGCAATCTGAGCGGTAACCGCTCCGTCCTTTGCAATAACCTGGATATTTACTTTTCCAAGGGTTTCAGGCGTAAGTGCCACTTCCAAACTTGTGACTCCGTCATGAGCTGATGCTCTTACTTCGTCCACAATTTGTCTCATGATTTCTTGAGAATCAGATACTCCAAACCTTTCGCTAACCACTTCTGTCAATCCGTTGTTAACTTCAGCCTGTGTCACACCAGTAAACTGTCCTGCGCCGGCTGCTAAAGTATCCTCCGTGTTCTGCTCAAAATCATTTTTTTCTCTCCTGTCAGAACCTAAGCTTTCATTTTCAAATCCCCTGTTGTCCGTAACGTTTGTCTGATGCCTTTGTTCTGAGACTTCATGATTTACAAGTTCAATTACTCTCCTGTAATCAATTTGCTGCGACTTAAGATTTTCTTCACTCACAGTTTTGCTTTCACTCACCGAAACAACTTCTTCATCCAAAACCTCTGATTTAACTTCTGTTTCACCTTCGGTAATTTCTGTTTGAACTTCTAAATCTTTTGAAATTTCAGCGATGTCCGTAAGTACCTGTTTAAAGTTTTCAGGAATTTCGCCCGTCTCCTTAACTGTTTCCATAAGGTTTATAAGTTTTCCAAGTTGTGTTGTTGCGACTTCATTCGTTAACAATTCATATGAATCGGTAATGTTGTTAATCGCTTTCGTAAGTGTCTGCAATCCGTCTTGTGAAAAAAGATCCGTAACCGCAAGTCCCTCGTCTTCCATCACAGTAGTAAGGTCTTCCAAAGATATATCAAGCGTTTGCGCCACCGCATCAAGCACCGTCTGTGCCATCTCATCCGAGATTTGAACGGTTCCGTCTTCGCTAACCTTTGTCAAAGATGTGTTGCTTAAAGTTTTTTCCTTAGTTTTTGCAGACTTTTGTGAATTAATCTCGTCCAAAGCCTTTTCAGCTTCTTTTAATCTTTCTTCATCTGTCCGCACTACATCTTTGTCCGGAGTTTTCACTTCCTTTTCCTTGCCTTCTGCAACAGTTGTCTTTTCATTAATTTTTGCATTTGTTTCCGTATCAAAATTCATCTCGTTTTGCTTAACTCTAGTAACATTCTCAATTGTCTTTTCAAAGTTACCCGTGCTACTGTCTTTCTTTGATGAATTTACTGAAACACTCAGAAAATTATTACTCAGACTTGCGAGGTTCGATGCTGCCATCATGGTCATATTCTCACCTCCGTAATATTTAATTGCATTACTGACATATATAATATCGGCAATCGGGAAGAAAACTTTAGTACTTTTTTGCTGATTGCCGATTTTTATATTTTTTAAATTATTCTTCTTCCGGTGCAAGCAATACCGCAATCTTTGCAGCAAATACCGCATCGATCGATGAAAGTTCAGCAAGAATTTCGCCTCTTGATTCTAACTTCATGCCCTGAAGAATCTGAATAACAATATCCAAATCACCGGTCATTTCATAAATTACATTTGCCGCATCTCCGGCATCCATTGAAGCAAAAGTATCCGAAAGTTCCTGATACGCTTCGTCATAAAGGTATTTTTGCACCACCTGCTGATATAATACCTTTGCATATTCAGGTTCAATCTCTTCGTAATATGTCTTGTAGTATTCGTAATCAATCGCATCATCGCTGAATACAACTTCGTCATACCACTGTTGCTGAATCTTATAAAACGCTTCCTGTTCTTCTTCGAAGGCTTCAAGTCTTGCAACCTCCGCCTGAAGTTCGGCAATCGTTTCTTCATCGGCTTCTATCTGGTCGTACGCCGTCTGAAGTTCAACTTCAAGTTCTTTGATTCTGTCAATTGCCTCCGCAAGAGACTTATACTCGTATGAACTGTATGTTTCCTCATCTTCCGTATCAGGAAGGATTGCACTAATGATTGGAACATCCTTAAAGATCGGTTTTAAAACCGAGCTTCCGAAGCCACCCACATCAAACTTTATAAGAAGGGCCAAAATTGCAAGCCAAATAATAACGACAATCAAAGCCGCTAAAATCATTTTAATCTTGCTTGGTTTTTCTTCCAATCCACCTTCAGGATCGGTATTTGGATTGTTTTCTAAATCTGCCATAATCTGCGTCCTTCCAAAATCTGTTTTTTATCTCTATTTTTTATTTCTTTCTCTGTCATTATACTGAAAACTTATAAGTTCATCAATTTCCTTGCTTTCTTCCCTGTTAAGCTCCACCAAAAAATTCTTAAACTGCTTATCTTTAAGCGTTTCATGCATTTTTCTGTCTTTCATTGCCTGATTAAGTCTTATCCGGACTCTTTCACGCGCTTCCTCAGCTTTTTTTATCTGTTTTTTTTGCATCTCAGCTTTGGTTTTGTTATATTCAATTGCCTGATTGCAATATTTAAGTTCATTAAGATTAAGTTTTTCTCCCGAGCTTTCCCTTAATTTATCCTGATAAACTTCAATCTGTCTGTAAATCTCTTCAAGCTTTTCTTCTTCCCTGACAACTCTCGCGCTTGCCACGGCAAAGTCAGCTTTGACCTGATTTTCAAGCTTATATGAAATATCAAGAATATTTTGCATTGAATACTTAAACCTTGCCATTTGCTAACTCCTATTCCGCATCCGGGAAGATTTCCGAAAGAAGTTTTACCTCTTCATCAAAATCAAATTTATCAGATACATCCTGAAGCAAAAATTCATTAACCTGATCTATCTTACTTATTGCATAATCAATATTTTTGTTTGATCCGTTCTTATACGCACCGATGTTTATAAGATCTTCGGCTTCATTGTACGTTGCAAGAACGCTTTTAAGTTTACCGGCCAGACGCTTGTGTTCTTTTGTGGCTATCTG
>CAJOOB010000117.1 GCA_905236025.1 uncultured Lachnospiraceae bacterium | reverse complement strand
TTGCTTGCACCCGTGCCAACTTTCTTTCCGGCTCTCATTTCATCATAAAACTCTTTGTGGGTAAGTTCCTTATCCCCACCGTATTCTTCTGTATCAACAGTATAATAATGAGGAATAACACAAATGTTATTTTCTTTCACATACTCCTTTGATAAATCAGCATTACTCTCAGTTGCAACAATAAATTCTCTCATACTATTCTCCATCATAAAATATTAATGCCGTTACAGGCAAAAACCCAAAAGTAATTTTATCATTTTTCCCCGATAAAACAATAGACTTTGCCAATTTACACAGATTGTTCACTTTTTCATACAAAAACTAAAAGACAATATATAAAGTTACCAAAGCAAACAATATCTGGATAATTGCAAACCTGAATACAACCTGTGTATTTGACCAGGAAAGCTTTTTACGCGCATGGTCGTGAAGCGGTAAAGTTGTATTTTTAAAAATGTGAATCTTTAAAAACCTTAAAAGAAAGACCTTTGCAAGACCGAGTCCACCGTCCAATATCATTATAAGCGAGGCAAAAATATATAAAAACGGACTTCCCGACTTTAATGAAAGTATAGCTATGAAGACTCCCAATGCTCTTGAGCCTGCATCACCCATAAGTAAAGTACTTGGATTTGCATTAAACCAAAGATAGGCAATCAAAGAAAAAATAAGCATTACGGCCATTGGTACAAAAGAGTCCTTTGATGAACCTGCTTTAAAAATAACCAGAGCAAGAGTAAGAATTGTGATTATGCTTAAAGTTGCACATAATCCGTCCACGCCGTCACTGCAGTTTGTAACATTAATCGCAACCCAGACAAGAATTACGATTAAAATCCCGAAAAATACGTATGGAATGGTAATTTCTTTGCCAATTAGTGAAAAATAAATTGTGTTTGAATTAAAATAAAGATAATTAACTGCAATCAAAACTGAAATTACAAGGTCAAAAGCACCTTTTTTATAATCACTCCACGGAGTCTTTGATGCATCATCAAAAAAACCGGTAAACATTGAAAATACAATCAACAAAAGGTATATTGCAATTTCAATATCGATTTTTGCAAAGATAAGTGAACAAAGAGTAAAGACAAGTATAAATATAATTCCCGCACCTCTTGGCTTTCCGACGGATTTTCCACCTTCAACCGCAAACGCTCTTCCCTGATCACCCGGCAACTTGTTCATAAATAAAACCGTAAACAAAACGGTTAAAATAAAAGCTAAAAGAGCACCGAAAACAGTGCTGTCAACCATCTTAAAATCATCTAACAAATAAGGTATCATCTTAATCCCATCCAAAATTCTTATTTTAAAACGTAAGCAAACAACGATCCCGCTGTTTGCTTACAAAAAACTTACTAATTAGGTTTTACAACAATATTTACAATCTTACCCGGAACATATATCTCTTTAACTATTGTTCCGTTTGCCTTATCGCCCAAAGCTTCCTTGGCTGCCTTGATTGCATCTTCCTTTGATACTTCTCTTGGAAGTTTAATAACAACTCTTGTCTTGCCGTTTGTCTGTACGGCAACTTCTACTTCATCAAGAATTGTCTTTGCTTCATCATACTCAGGCCATTTTGCCTGGTAAACGTATCCTTTATTACCAATCATTTCCCAAAGTTCTTCGGTGATATGAGGAGCAACCGGATTTAAAAGAATAATGAGGGTTGAAAACTCTTCTTTTGAAATGCTTCCAAGCTTGAAATAGTCATTAACAAGAGACATCATCGCAGCAATCGCGGTATTAAACTTCATTGCCTCATAATCGTCCGACACCTTCTTGATTGTCTGATGAAGCTTTGTCTCCATCTCCTTTGAAGGCTTTACGTTATCATCGAGCATGTCATAAAGTTTCCATACTCTGTCAAGGAATCTTCTGCAGCCCTTAACACCTTCTGTTGACCATGATGCACTTAATTCAAAGGCACCAATAAACATTTCGTATGTTCTTAATGTATCTGCGCCAAATTCATTTACAACATCATCAGGATTAATAACGTTTCCACGGGATTTTGACATCTTCTCGCCGTTTTCACCAAGAATCATTCCATGTGAAGTTCTCTTCTGGTATGGTTCTTTAGTAGGAACAACATTCTGATCATATAAGAATCTGTGCCAGAATCTTGAATACAACAAATGAAGTGTCGTATGCTCCATACCACCGTTGTACCAGTCAACCGGAAGCCAGTATTTTAAAGCCTCTTTTGAAGCAAGCGCTTCGTTGTTTGTCGGGTCTGTATATCTTAAGAAATACCATGAAGAACCTGCCCACTGCGGCATTGTGTCTGTTTCACGTTTAGCCGGGCCGCCGCAACAAGGACATGTGGTGTTAACCCACTCATCCATTGCAGCAAGTGGTGACTCACCGTTATCTGTAGGCATATAGCTTGTAACTTCCGGTAATGTAAGCGGTAATTCGCTTTCAGGAAGTGCAACATATCCGCACTTTTTACAATTAACAATAGGAATTGGTTCACCCCAGTATCTCTGACGCGAGAATACCCAGTCACGTAATTTATAATTTGTCTTCTTCTGTCCAACACCATTTTGGGTAAGCCATTCGATTATCTTTTCCTTTGCTTCTGCAACGGAAAGACCGTTTAAGAATTCGGAATTTACCAAAGTACCTGTTGCAACGTCTGTATATACTTCTTCCTGTACATTCTTTCCGCCTGCAACAACCTCGATAATAGGGAGGTTAAACTTCTTTGCAAAATCCCAGTCTCTTTCATCATGTGCAGGAACCGCCATAATGGCACCCGTACCGTATGTCATGAGGACATAATCAGAAACCCATACAGGGATTTCTTTATTATTTACAGGGTCAATTGCCTTTAAGCCTTTAATTTCAACACCTGTCTTATCTTTTGCAAGTTCCGTTCTTTCAAAATCAGACTTCTTTGCGGCTTCTGTTCTGTATGCGGCAATTTCTTCATAATTTTCAATTTCATCTTTGTATTTCTCAATCAAAGGATGTTCAGGAGAAATAACCATGTATGTTGCACCAAACAATGTGTCGGGTCTTGTTGTAAATACACGAAGCTTTTCCTCTTTACCCTTTAACTGAAAATCGACTTCTGCACCGTATGAACGGCCAATCCAGTTGATCTGTGAAACCTTAACTCTTTCAATGTAATCAACATCACTGAGACCTTCAATAAGCTTGTCGGCATACTCGGTAATCTTTAACATCCACTGGCTCTTAACCTTACGAACAACTTCGCTTCCGCAACGTTCGCAAACACCGTTTACAACTTCTTCGTTTGCAAGACCAACCTTACAGCCTGTACACCAGTTAATAGGCATTTCTGACTTGTATGCAAGACCTGCATTAAAGAGTTTAAGGAAAATCCACTGTGTCCACTTATAATATTCAGGATCCGTGGTGTTAATTTCTCTGTCCCAGTCAAAAGAATAGCCGAGCGACTGCAACTGCTCCTTGAAACGTGCAACATTATTCTTTGTAACTATCTTTGGATGTATCTGATTTTTAATGGCATAATTTTCTGTAGGTAAGCCAAAAGCATCCCAACCCATTGGGTATAGCACGTTGTATCCCTGCATTCTTCTTTTTCTTGCGACAATATCAAGAGCCGTATACGGTCTTGGATGACCAACGTGAAGACCCTGACCTGAAGGATAAGGGAATTCAACCAACGGATAAAATTTAGGTTTTGTATAGTCATTTGTCGCCGCAAATGCATTATTGTCTTCCCAAATTTTTCTCCACTTAGGTTCTACAACCTTTGGATTGTAAGTAATACTCTGTCTACTCATTTTCTTTGCCTTTCATTATTCATTTATGTTGTTAAATATAACATGCAAATTTAGTTTGTCAATCTTATGAAATAAGCTCTGCAATTTCTTTATAGCTCATACCGGAATTAACCGTAAAGGTACCGTTTTGAATTCTTTGAGCGTAGCCGTTATTTATAAGATAATTATTAAAATCACTCCAATCTGAAATGATTCCTGCATTTTTAAGAGCCTGTGAAACAGATTCCGAACCCATTGAAGAAGTAATTGTAATCTGCCCCGTTACAACTGCAACGATTGTTGTGGTTGCTTCTTCCGTACTTGTTTCTTCTTCTGTGGTTGTTGTATCTTCCTCCGTTGTATCTTCCTCTGTAGTGTCTTCTAAAGATGCATCTTCTGTTGTATCTTCTAAAGACGTATCATTTGTTGATTCTTCCAAAGTCGTATCCAAAGAGGTATCATCCTCGCTTGAAGCTTCTGTTATTTCGGAAGGAAAAACCATACCAAGCTTACGAGCCTGTTCAATTATATTGTTTTTACTGTCATTTATTCTATAGGCAATGGCTAAAATCACAGTGGCAACAACAAGTCCCACACCCAAGCCTCTAAGATAATATTTAATATTCATAACATTCTCCTAATATCTAAAGGGTGTTTAGTTACCGCTGTTTGAATCAAACAGGTTAATTACCACTTTAACTTCACCAATTCCAAGCCCTAATTCTTTTGCAATTTCAATATCACTTTTGCCTTTTTTGTAAAGGTCCAAAATCATACTGTTGTTATTCTTGCTTTCTTTATTTGACCATGCCGCATCTTTTGCACTGATACTTACTTCATCATTTTTTGCAACACGTCTTGTTGCAACATCAGAACCCGCTAAAGTTTCCTTTGTCTCAGCCGTCACATCCGCTGTTTTCTTTACGGCAGTTTTTGAAGATGCCGTCTTTACAGAAGCAGCTTTTGCAGTCTGACCGGCAAAGTCACTGACGATGGCCATTTGCTTGATGCTTTTTTTCAAAGCCTCAACATCTTTAACCATATTCTTAACGGTCTCTTCTTTTTCGTTTAACATATCATAAAGGAACATTACTTCCGTATGATTCTTATTTATCTCTTCTAAGGTGTTTTCAGCGTATCCACCAAATTCCATTGTTTTTTTATTTGATATCTGATCAAGCCTTGCTTCAGTCTCATCAACCTTATCGTCAATAATCTTGGCAAGTTCGTATTCAACTTCCTTTTGGATTATCTCTTCCGAAACCTTTCTGATTGCCTCATTATCAAGCGTTCCCACATTACCCGAATGATTAAAGAAATCTGAGAAAACAAAACTTATTACCACAATGGCAATACCAATAAGTATAATTACAATTTCTAAACCTGACATATTAAACCATCCTCTTATTTTGCCGATTTGTCCTATAAAAAACAAAAACGCTACACCAACGCCAAGTATTATACCATACTTATGACGTAATGTAACGCTAAAAATATATTTTTTAAAATTTAAAAGAAATTATGCTCTCACATCAAAACGGGACATCCCCTTAACCAAAACTTTGCCGTCGTCACCGTCTGATTCACTGTCATTTTTCTTTCTCTTAGAAGCATTTTGGCCCGCTTCCTGCCCATTGCCGCCGTTTTTATGCTCCGAATCATATTTTGCATAATAAACGTTTTCCGCTTCAATAACCATTTCACTTCGTTCCTGCTCATCTTTTCCGTTCTGGATAAGACTGTTAGCCTGAGCAAGCGTCCCCTTCGAGTCCTCACTTTGCCTAAGAATCGCGGAGTCGGTACCTGTTTGAAAAACGCCTTGCATATCAACTGCTCTAATCATAGGCACTCCTTTCTTTGCATCCCTGCAACCATTTTAGAAAGATTCCGGTCTTATTTCTCCTCTGTCTTTCCTGAACTGACAATGTGATAAAACCTGATGTATCAAAATATAATCACCACTGATTATAACTTTGGCTCCCGGATAAATCTCTCTTGTTATTTGTATCTTTGCTCCCTTATTTTCCTCAACTTTATAAGCAATCTGTTTGTATTCGTCTTCGGCAGTCTTGTAATTTTCATCAAGTTCTTTTAATCTCATTACAGACTCTTTCATGAATACAAGCTGACTCTGCATAAGTCCGCCTTTTTCCTGTTTCTTTCTAAGCTGAGCAACATTTGTAAGCATTGGGACTTTTTCTTCGGTAATATCTGCCATTATCTTTTTTAATTCACCGACTCTCTTGATGATAGCCGGGTCACATCCGACTTCAACCTCAGTCGTTGTACCGATATCAGTACCAATAACGGTTGCCTTAATGACATTACCGGATCTTATATGTCCGCCTATTATACTTCCGTTTCTTCCTTCAACGCTTATATCTCCCTCAGCATTGATTTCACTGTGAAGAATTGTATCTGAAGAAACATAACCGGCTGCTTCAATCTTTGCGCTTTCAATAAACTTAGAAACAACGTTGCCTCCGGCCTTTAAGAAAGCTTTTTGCTTACCCTGTACACCTCTGTGTAAAATAATATCCCCTTTAGCTATTATTTCGGCACCTTCAACTACTCCCTTAACCTCTACATCGCCTTCAGATTTAATTTTAAACCCCGTTCTTACATTTCCGTTTACTTCAACACTTCCAGCATACTCAATATCACCCGTGGAATTATCAATATCCGCAGGCACCTTAAACACATTTGAAACAAAGACTTTGTCTCCATCAAGAGTAACGTGGCCATCAACATTTGATGTGATTTTAAGACCATCTGCGGATAAAGTTATGTTATTACCGTACTTTAAAACCGCACGATTAACCTTTGCCGCTTTAATTACCTCGCCCGTAACCGTTTTACCATCAGTACCCGGAATTTCAGGGATCAAAACCGCCAAAACGTCACCGGCCTGAACATGACTGATATTATCAAGCTGATGAAAATCAACGGTACCATCGTCATTTAAATGTGGCTTTGCCGTTCTGTCTGTATTAAAATTATATTTTATTTCTGCGTTTTTACCCTGAACAACGGGCTGACCTTTAGCAAGAATAATGCCCCTGTTATATACACGTCCCCTTAAGTACGCATCAATAATCTCTGTTCTTATTCCAAATTTAACACCCGCTAAAGAAAGCGAATCCAAAATATCTTCTTTTGTAAGTTTTTTACCTGTATTTGATTCCGGATAGAATTTAGCAACGGCAAACATCTTATCGGGAGAAACAACAATACGGGCATACTCATCGACAGGCAAAACCACTTCAGAACTGATTTTAATGGTAATCTGCTCCGTAAGAGACTTAATGGTATCAGAAATAAGCCCGATATCATAATCTTTGATTTTTTGAATATCAAGATATTTAAGAATCTCATCAATATTTAAATTATCACCCTCACCCACAGGCGGATAAAGCGTCATCTTAATGCCGTCATCATCCTGTATTAACTTATAATACGCATTTACCTTGTCTGCCATGAAAACCTCCGCTTACAGCACTCCAAAGATAAATCCTGTCTGCGGTCCAAGTTTCGCCTTCATTTTTTTCAAAGCTTTCGTATGAAGCTGAGAAACACGCGATTCAGATACTTCAAGAGCAAGACTTATTTCTTTTAACGTCATTTCCTCGTAATAATATAACGCAATAACCTGACGCTCTTTTTCTGTAAGTGCTTCAAGAGCCTCGGTTAAAACCTTTTTTATTTCAGCCTTATCAACAACTTCCTCAGGCTGATCGTATATTGAAGCTTCAACAGGTTCAACATCCTTATCGCCACTGTTTTCAATAAATTCATCAAGTGAGATAACATTTGTGACATCTAACTGTCCCTGCCAGTTTGTAAGTTCATCCGAAGAAATATTAAGTTCTTTTGCAATCTCTTCATCTGTAGCAGCTTTTCCCGTTGCAGTTTCAATCTTACTAATTGCACCGTTTAAAAGTTTCTGTTTTTGTCTTACGGAACGAGGAATCCAGTCCATCTTTCTTATCTGATCCAGGATTTCACCTCTGATTCTGAGACTTGCATATGTCTCAAACTTATTTCCTTTTCCGTAATCATATTTATCTATAGCATCAATAAGCCCAAAAATTCCGTAGCTTACCAAATCGTCATATTCAACATTATAACCCAAATACATATTAAGCCTTCCGGCAACAATTTTAACCAAAGGCGCATACTCCAAAATCAGCTCCTCACGAAGCTTTGAAGAAGGGTCTTTTGAATATTTTTCCCATAATTTATTTCTTTGAGTCTCGTCCATATGCTCGTCCTCGCGTTATAAACCTATTTTTCTTCAAACTCTTCTGATTGCTCGGCCTCCGAGGAAGTCTCTTCTCCCTCTTCCAATCCTTCTTCGCCTTCAGTTTCAGATTCTTCTTCCACAGCCTCTTCCTCAGAAATTTCAACCTTTAAGAAAGCTTTGGCAATGGACCTTACAATTATTCCCACAAAATAAAAGACGATAATAACAACTAAAAGCCTGATCAAAAAATCCTTAAGCGGATATTTATTGATAATCAAAACAATACTTGCAACCGCAGCGGCAAGTAATGTTATCACACCCGGTATAAAATTCATCCTGCTTTTATCTTTCATGTCATTACCATCCTGTTTTAATATCAGGCCGATAGCCACGAAAAAACATGGCTATCGTCTGTATTATTTTTTAAATTTCATGCACAGGTACGCCTACAGCCTTGATGGTAAGCATATAAGTAGCCGGATCAAATATGATCGTTCTACCCTTGTTACCCCCTGTTTCTCTTGCAAGCAGCCTTATATTGAATTCCTTCAACTTAGCCGCAACCGCTTCAGCATTTCTGGCACCTATATTATTAAAATCTGTCGGAGCCGATCCAAACGAAAACATCTGCGCTCCACCTGCCATTTTTGCTACCAGTTTACTTCTGGCGGCACCTTTTGCAAGTACCAGTCTCAACAACTCATCCATACCTGTATCCGCAAATTTGTATATATTTTCGTTGTTTTTTATGGCTTTACTGTCTGGAAGCATGCAATGCAACATACCACATACCCCTGATGACGGATCATAAATGACCACACCAATACAGGAACCCAATCCTAAAGTCGTAAGTCCGTCAGGGGCTTTGCACACTTTCAAGTCAGCCATACCAACTTTTATGATTTCGCCCATATATTGCGTCACCTACTCATTTCACTTTTTTAAAGTCCCAAGGATTTCAACATAACCTCATATGATTCAAGATCCGGAACAAGTACGAAATAGCCTTTAATCGCAGAAAGGTCGTCAAATTCTGTATCGATAAGCAAAACTTTGTCTGCCACCTTGCCAAATTCGATGGCCGGTATACTGAGTAACGAAGCTGCCATGTCGATTCTTAAACTTGGTACACTCGAAACAATTGTAAGTCTCGTAAGATCTGATAAAGCGGAAAGGTAAGCGCCCGTAATAATATTACCAACTTCATTAAGAGCCGACAATTCCATATCATCAAAGTCTGTCGGATCGTCTGATTCAGCATCTCTTAAAAGCATGGAGTTAACCAACTTTCTTGAAGAAGGCATATCAAGAAGGAACATCATCATTCCGTTTACATCTCCCTCTAAGAGGAGCAATATACCCGTCATTATTGTCTCTTCATCAGCAATTATATTAGTAATTTCTGAGAAGCCAACCATTTCTACTTTCGGTACTTTCATATCAACTTTAGCATCAAGTATCTTAGAAAGTGCTGTCGTGGCATTACCTGCGCCGATATTGCCGAGTTCTTTTAAGACATCTAACTGCATCTGATTCATTTCATCAAGATTTAACACAGTTGCCACCTCCTATCATACTATTCTTCAGTCATGATTGCGTTAATATTAAGTAACGAAACAAGACCTGTTTCCATCTTACCTACATCGCTGATGTATTTATTATGGTCTGTCTTACCGTCACTATTAACTTTTTCTTTATCGTCGTCAGAAAGCACAACAACTTCCTTAACGCTGTCAACGATAATTCCGATAAGTTCATTTTCAGGCTTAAGAATGATGATTCTGGATTTATCCGTAAAAACATCATCATCAAGTTCAAACTTCTTTCTCAAACTCATAACCGGAACAATCTCACCACGAAGGTTAATTACACCGTTATAATAATTCTGCGCTTTTGGAACTCTTGTAATCTTCTGCATCCTGATAATGTTATCAACATAGCTGATATCAATACCATAGTGTTCCATTCCGAGGTCCACGACTACATACTGTGCACTGTTTGTATCTACTGCATTATTATCCATGTCCGTTACCTCCCGATTATACTAATGAGTTAGCATCAAGAATAAGAGCAACATCGCCATCGCCAAGGATGGTTGCGCCGCTGATAACCTTAGTGCTGCTGCTAATGTAATTACCAAGTGATTTAATAACTATTTCCTGCTGGCCAATAAGCTGATCGACAACTAAACCTGCAAGTTTATCACCCTTCTTGATAATAACAACCGTATAAGTTTCAGGTTCTTCACCGTTCTTTTCAATATCAAGCACTTCTGCAAGACGAACGATTGGAATAATTGTTCCACGAAGATTGATAACTTCTTTTGAATGAACGTATTTAATATCTTCAGAAACAATATCCTCAATTGTCTGGATATTTCCAAGAGGTATGGCATATTTCTCTTCACCGATTTCAACCATGAGGGCCTGAATAATGGCAAGTGTAAGAGGAAGTCTGATAATAAAAGTACTTCCTTCGCCAAGAGCCGTCTTTACCTCAACATCGCCGCCCAAAGCTTCAATCTTAGTCTTAACAACATCAAGACCAACGCCTCTTCCTGATACATCAGAAATAACCTTAGCCGTAGAAAAGCTTGGTCTAAAGAGAAGATCGATAACCTCTTTGTCTGTCATAACATCGGCCTGTTCAGGGGTAATTGTGCCCTTTTCAATGGCCTTGTTCTTAACGGCTTCAACGTCAATACCGTTACCATCATCAGTAACTTCAATAACAACGTTGTTACCATCCTGATAAGCATTCAGACTGATGTGACCAACGTCTGACTTACCTCTTTGCTTTCTTACCTCAGCACTTTCGATACCGTGGTCTGCAGAATTTCTTAAGATGTGCATCAAAGGATCGCCGATTTCATCAATAACCGTACGATCAAGCTCTGTTTCTTCACCGGTCATTACAAGTTCAAGATTCTTATCGAGCTTCTTTGAAAGATCTCTGATCATTCTCGGGAACTTTGTTGTAACCGTTTCAATTGGCATCATTCGAACCTTCATTACTGATTCGTGAAGGTTTGTTGTAACTCTTGCAAGATATTCAATCTGTTCTGAGAAACCTGATGACTTGGAAGTCTCATCATTTCTGCTTACAGAAACAAGACCGTTCTTAGCAATAATAAGTTCGCTAACGAGATTCATCAAAACATCAAGTTTTTCAATATCTACACGAACCGATCTGTTAACAACAGGTTTTGAAGGTGTTGCCTTTGCAGGTGCGGTATTCTTTGCAGGTGCAGGTGGCTGAGCCTTTTCGGTTTTTGCAGGAGTTGTTGCAGGAGCAGTTTCCTTTTCTGCTTTTTCTTCTTTTTTCTCTTCTGCAGGTTTGGCAGCTTCAGTATCAGAAGCTTCACCGTCCTCACCTACAACAGTAAGAGAATCAACAGATGTAATTTTCTCATATGTAGCATCTTTAATCTCAGAAACAGCCTTAATTGGTGCAATAACCGCATCAGCCTCTTCTTTCGAAAGAACTACAACATAGAAATCAAATTCGAATTTTTCATCTTCAATATCCTGAGTGGTCGGATCGGATTTAACAATCTCACCAACTTCCTCAATTGCTTTGAAAACAAGGAAAGCTCTGGCTGCTTTAAGAAGGCAGCTTTCATCTACAAACACGTGAATCTGGTAAACATTCATGCCTTCTTCTAACGCTTTTGCAATAGCATCTGCTTCAAAGTCTGCATATTTAAGCTCGGATTTTACTTCAGCTTCTTTTTCTTCCTTCTTTTCTTCTTCAGCTTTTGCTTTCTTGGATGATTTTTCCTTCTTAGGAGCGGCATCACCCGAAGTGCCGTTATTAATAAAGTCGTTAAGCTGTTTAATGATATCTTCGTTATCCTCAGTACCTTCATCAGCTGTATTAACGATATTATCAAGATATGACTCTAATGCATCAAGACATTTGAATAAAACATCGACAATATCCGCATTAACTTTCATCTTACCATTTCTGACTTCAGAGAAAACATTTTCCATATCATGTGTAAGGTTCTGCATTCTCTTGTAACCCATGGTACCGGCCATACCCTTTAAAGAATGAGCCGCACGGAAGATCTCGCTAATGGTGTTTTCATTTTCAGGATCATTCTCGAGTATCATGATTTGGTCAGACAAGTTTTGGATGTGTTCGCGTGATTCATCAATAAAAATCTCTAAATATTGACTAACGTCCATATTCTCCTCCTATCCCCGGAGCGTCTATCTCACACCGACGTTCCTGGTAATTGATTCTGCAATTGACTCAAGCGGTTTTACTTCATCTGACAGTTTTGCATCAGCAACAGCTTTAGGCATTCCATATACCACACACGTAGCCTCGTCCTGGGAAATTACATATACTGAATTTCTTTCTCCAAGCATACCGATTCCCATGGTACCATCTGTTCCCATACCCGTAAATACTACACATGTTATTTCATCAAAGTCTGTTCCGATTAAAGACTCATACATAATATTAGCACATGGATTAAGTCCTTCACGTGCACCTTCATCACTTAATTTAATGGCATATCCGGCAGCTGATTTAACGAGTCTCATCTGCTTTCCGCCGGGTGCGATATACACGTGACCTTTCTCAATTATATCACCTTCCGCTGCTTCAGAAACTTTAATGGCTGAAAGCTCATCAAGTCTTTGTGCAAAAGATGCCGTAAAGCCTTTCGGCATATGCTGTACCAAAAGTACAGGGGCATCTAAGTTTGCAGGAAGCTTAGGTATAACTGATTGTAAGGATTTTGGGCCTCCTGTGGATGATGCCATTGCAACAAGTTTTTTAATACCGGTCTTTGAGCCTTTGTATTTTGGCTTGGTAGCAAACTTAACATCCTTAGGTGGTCTTACCGAAACATATCCCATTGAAACATGTACAGACGGCTTGGAAACAGACTTAGCTGCATTAACATTTTTCGCGGTCGATGTTTCTGTTGTGCCTCTTCCTGCGCCAAGAATGGAGGAAACACCAGATGGTCTTGATGGTGAAGGAACAGTCTTTGTTCTTCCCATAATCGCATCCTGAATTTCATCAGCCGGTTCCATATTAAAAGCCGTACATACTGTAGATAATAAACGAACCTTAAATTTATCTTCTTTTACACCGATATAATCTTCCGGTTTCGTCACGAAGTCAAACGCTCCGAGTTCAAGTGCTCTAATGGTCTCTCTGGCACCTTCCTTAACGCTGGTACTTACCATGATGGTCCTAAGATTAATCTTGTCATCCTGCATCTTTTCGAGGAGTTCAAGTCCCGACATCTTCGGCATGTTTACATCGAGAAGCATAAGATCATATTTACCGGCGTTAACCTTTAACATTTCATATGCCTGCAAACCGTTATTTGCAAAATCACTCACGTTCAACCGCTTATCTGCCTTGATTATATCAGATATTACTCTTCTCATAAGTGCAGAGTCATCAACAACTAAAATATTTTTCATACTTTTTACCCTATAATCCTCTTTCTGCGTTTTCTTTCTTCGTCGAATATATACTTAATCAACTCTTCTCGAACGCCACCTTGCATATTCCTGTACTCAACCCTGTATTCATATGTTCCGGGCTTATTCTTAAGCTCTTCACATGATATGATTCTCCCCAGAATCCCATATATCTTTTCATCGCCGTCATAATTTATTTCGAGCAATAAAAACATCTCATCATTTTTCTTGTGTTCACGCTCGGATGTAAATCTTACGCCACCGCCACTTATATCAAGGGCAACACCTTTTTCCATCGGTTTTCTGTTTGCGTATTCTTCCTTATCCGGTGTCTGCATAAACTCATCAAATTCATGTTTATCCAATATCCTGTAACGAATATCAAGCGTACAGCCAAGTCTGTAATACTGTCTTCTTTGGTATTTCTGAAGCTCTGTTATTGCTTCAACCACAAGCACGTAAATGCTTCCTTCTTTATAACGGTCCACCACAACCACACGACATTGATACAAACCATTTGTGGTATAAAAACAGCAATCGTATCTGAAGTTAATTTCTAAAGGAATAACCTTACCAGCTTCGATCGGCATACCTATCTTCATTCGATTGTCGTCCATAATATCGTAAATCTGGCTGAAGTACGTCTTATGGCTATCGCCAATTTCAATCAGATCATCAATTATTGGATTTGCCACTTTTTTTAGTTCAACTTTGTTTCCGACGCTTAAAATTTTTGATAACATCTCATTCACCTGTTAATCTGCATTGTTTTTGTTAAAAAGCTTTACAAAAACCTGTGACAGCCCCTTTCTCTTGATTTTTTGAGTATCGGTATTCTCAGTTCCGAGAAGCTTCCCTGCAAGAAAATCAAAAGCTTTTGAGCCTTGCGAATTCGGATAAACCATAACCGCCGGTTTTTGCTCCATTACCGCTTTTTGAATATTTGTATCAAGCGGTATCATTCCCAAAAGTTCAAGTTTAATATTAAGAAATTTTCCTGCAACGACATTCAGTTTATTAAAAAGGTTTTTACCTTCTTCTTCATCCATAATACGGTTTGCGACAACCTTTATTACGGTTGATTCCCTGTCAAAGCCGGCTCTTGAATTAAGCGCCTTAAGAAGCGCGTACGCATCAGTAATTGACGTTGGTTCGGAAGTTGCTATAAGCAAAACCTCATTACTTGAAGAAACAAATTCCAAAACACTGTCGCTGATTCCCGCACCCGTATCAATAATAATGATATCGGCAAGGGTTTCAAGTTCTCTTATCTTATAAACAAGGTAAGCAACCTGATCTCTCGTCATGTTGGATAAACCGTTAATTCCTGAACCGCCGGAAATAAATCCAATATCCATTGGGCCGTTAACGATGATATCCTTTAATTCTTTGCCTCTGAAAATCATATCCGCAAGGTTGAATTTCGGGATTGCTCCAAACATAACCTCGACATTTGCAAGACCAAAGTCAGCGTCAAATATTATTACACGCTTTCCCTGCTCGCGAAACTTAACAGCTAAATTTACGGCAACGCTGGACTTT
>CAJOOB010000116.1 GCA_905236025.1 uncultured Lachnospiraceae bacterium | reverse complement strand
CTAAAATCATAACAAATGTAGGATTTTCCTTGACAATACCGTTGTAAAGTCTTTCTAAAACAACGTTATCAGTTTTCATTTGTCTCACCTCCCACGTTTTTTACCGTAACCAAAGCTGCATTTACAGCATTTGTTACAGCTTTTGAAGTGATTGTGGCACCGCTTATTGCATCAATTTCTTCAGTATTTGAAGAACCATCTTTAACGACAGTGTAACTTTGTACCAAATCTCCTTCAAACTGAGAAATAAAATCATCTTCCGTTGCCTTCATACCCATACCGGCTGTTTCCGAAATGGATAAAAAGCTTAAAGTCGTGATTGTATAATCGGTTGTAAAGCCAATGGTAAACGAAATTTCTCCGCCGTATCCTTCCTTAGAAGTGACGGTAACCGCATACCCTATAATCTCATTGTTTTTATCAAGACCCAAAATTATTTCATCAATAACAACTTCAGATGTGGTTAATGAAAGACTTTCATTAATTGCACTTTCTACCGATGCAGAATCAAATGTTAATGATGTAAAGTTTACGGCATTTGGTATAACAGCAAGGTATGCTTCATTTTTGGCTTTTTCTTCCTGCGCTTCTCTTGCGTCTTTTGTAAGAACATACGTTGCACCCAAAAGTCCGCCAACAACACATGTAATCAAAAGAAGGATCAAAGCATCTTTTATAATGTTCACAATGTTTTTCATGCTTTTACCTCCTTATCTTTTTTTCTTTTAGCAAAAAGTCTTCCGAAGAATCTTTCCTTCTCTCTTCCAAATGCATAAGGAACAGTGAATTTTTCAATTATCGGAACAAGGAGATTTCCAATAATAATCGCATACGAAACGCCTTCTGCATTTGGTCCGTAAAATCTGAATAATCCGGTAAGTAAGCCAAGTATTATTCCGTACCATATTTTCCCCGCAGGAGTAATCGGGGAAGTTACATAATCCGTGGCCATAAAAAATGCACCAAGCATGAGACCGCCACCGCATAATTCGCAGGCAATAGTAACATAATCAAATTTAATATCAGTAAACAATACAATAAATACTACAAAAGTAATAATGTATGTTAGAGGTATTCTTAAAGATATTACTCTTCTAAAAAGCAAGAATAATGCTCCTGCAAGTATTGCAGGCACGCAGGTTTCACCTATGGTTCCTCCGGTTGTTCCCAAAAACATTGCCTTAAGTTCATATGTACCGCCGTTTTTAATGACCGCAAGCGGTGTTGCGGATGTAACGCCGTCATATACAAATGTCGTCATTCTTGTACCAAACGAAAGGAGCAAAAAGCATCTTGCCGCAAGTGCAGGGTTCATAAAGTTTTGACCGATTCCGCCAAACAACTGCTTTACAACGATAATCGCAAACACAGAACCAATTACTGCCATCCAAACAGGAAATTCTGCAGGAAGGTTTAATGCGAGCAGCAAACCCGTAACGGCAGCAGATAAATCAAATATTGTATTTTTTCTTTTTGTCAGGCGCTCAAATACAAACTCAGATAAAATGCATGTTATCATACATGTTGCAATTAAAAGCAAGGCACGCAAGCCGAAATTAAATACGCCAAAAAAGGCAGCAGGAACAAGTGCAATCAAAACATCAAACATTATTCCCTGCGTTGAAACCTCAGAACGAACATGAGGATTCGAAGAAACGTTCATAATTTTCTTATCCATAAATCCTCCTACTTCTTCCTTCTTGAAGCAATAACTTCTTTTTTCTTTGTTTTAATTGTCTGTGCAAGATTTTTCTTTGCAGGACAAATATAAGTACAACAGCCGCATTCTATACACTCAAGTCCGTTTAATTTTACAAACTTATTCGTTTCATGATTGCTTGCAGCTTTTGCAAGTAATGTCGGTAACAATCTTTCAGGACATGCAGATACGCACTTGCCGCAATTGATACATTCCGTTTCTTCACAGGTTGCATCATCTTTGCTCATTGCAAGTATTGCAGAACTGCCCTTTTGAATAGGAACATAACAATCTTCCATTGCAAAGCCCATCATAGGACCGCCTGAAATAACCTTTTTGGGTTCGTTAATAAAACTTCCGGATTCCTGAATAAGGTCAATATACAAAGTACCAATCGGAACATTGTAATTATAAGGAGAATAAACATTATCGCCGGTTACTGTAACAATTCTGTTAGTAAGAGGCTTTTTGTTTACAACTGCATCATATATTGCAACAACTGTATCAACGTTATCAACAATACATCCAACATCGGCTGGAAGCATTGATGAATTCACCTTCTTTTTAGTAAGCGCATAAATAAGCTGACGCTCACCACCCTGCGGATACTTTGTATAAAGTTCCTTAACGGAAATTAAAGGATCTTTCTTTAAAAGCTTATGAAATTTATATACAACGTCGTGTTTGTTATCTTCAATGGCAATGATTCCTTTTGCATTAGGGAAAAGACTTAACATTATTCTAAGCCCTTCAATAACAAGCTCAGGGTTTTCAACCATTCTTCTGTAATCCGAAGTAAGATAAGGCTCGCATTCCGAACCGTTTACAATAACATATTCGATTTTCTCGGGATTCTTTGGAGAAAGTTTTACATGTGTCGGGAAACAGGCACCACCCATACCAACAACACCTGCATTTTTAATAAGTTCAATTTTTTCTTCGGCCGTCATTTCTTCCGGCTTTCTAAAATCAGTAACAGGAACCTCTTCATATTCCTGATCGTTTTCAATGATAATACTTTCAACCATGGCACCGGTAAATGTTTTTCTTGGCTCAATCGCCTTAACAATACCTGAGACGGATGAATGTATATTGGCGGAAACAAAACCGTTTGCAGAAGCAATTAACTGTCCTCTTAAAACCCTGTCCCCAACATTAACAACAGGTGTCGCCGGGGCACCTATGTGCTGAGAAACAGGAAGAACAATATCGCCGGACGGCTTATATTTTACAATTGCTTTATGCTTGGATATTTCCTTGCCTTCTTCAGGATGAATACCACCCTTAAAAGTAAGTAAAGGCATAACTTTCCTTCCCTCCGTATTTTTTCTGGACTAATCTGATAAAAGACTTATATGATTCTACCAAAAAAAAATTACAATTACAACCTTAGAAGCCCTTATAAATAGTGAATTTCTTGACAACTTAAAGCAAAAAGCAACAGCTATTTGATTCTTGATTTAATCTTGTCTGCTTTATCAACATATACAAGAATTTCAGCAACAACCTTATATAATTCCGGAGGAATCATATCTCCCACTTCAAGTTTTGATAATGTCTTTGCAAGTTTGTCATCTTTATATGTCGGTACATCTGCATCCTTTGCAAGATTAAGAATCTTATCAGCCATATTGTTTTTTCCTGTCGCAACAATCTCCGGCGCTACATTTTCACCCGGAGAATACTTTAATGCAACAGCTATTTTTTCATTTTTCTTAGAATTATTTTCCATGTCCGCTCTTCCCAAAAACTTTACATAATACCTGATAATTTTTCTGTAAAAATTATACTCTAAAAACATTGTAAAATCAACATTTTAAACGCATAAATGCGTAATATGCGGCAATTCTATTAACAGAAAATACAAATTCTTTTCATTGAAAATTCATTGACATAATTTCAAAAATATATATCATATTCGTTAGTGGTTAATGCTTATGCTTTTAGAGCGCAGCAAAAAAAGGATATATATGTACGAACTTATCGATATGCAGGTTGTTGATGAAATCAACAACGTAGGCAAAAAAATTCTTTCATCAAAAGAATTTAGCGAGGCAAAATTACAGCCTCACCACAGAGTAACAACAGTTGCAGATCACAGCTATCATGTAGCTTATGTTTCTTTGAAAATTTGTAAAATGCTTAATAAAAAAGGCATTGAAACAGACAACAAATCAATGATTATCGGTGCTCTTTCACACGATCTTGGAATGTTAAACAGAGATGACCCGTTTGATTTAAGCTTTTTAAACATGGCGGCACATCCGAAAAGATCGGTTAAAATCACCAAAAACATCTTAGAAAAAGATTTTAACAATACCATTAACGATATTATCGTAAATCATATGTGGCCTTGTACATTTGGCTTCCCAAAATCACTTGAAGCGAGAATTATTATATACGCTGATAAATACTGTGCAGTAAGAGAACGAACGGATTTAAGAAGAAGATATATGGCAACGCATTTAAATAAGCCCACATTTGAAGTGTAAAATATTTGCATGTTACTCCCATAATATATAATAAATAAAGGATGTGGAAATTTTCCACATCCTTTTAATTTAACAATTATTAATAAAAGATATACCAGTTATTGCCAACTTTATAAAGGATAAATGTCTTCGTAGTTGTTTCTGTACCATTATCATCTTTATACTTATATTTAACCTTTACTTCGGCAACATCTTTTACTTTAATATCAATATTAAAATTATCATCAAAATATTCTTCGATATCATCGGTATCATAATCTTCTACATCATCGCCGGTTTTAATCTTCTTGAATTCAAGACTCTTTAATTCAAATTCATCATAGTAAGCTTCAAGAATCTCTTCTTCAATATAATCATATAAATCTTTTACGTCATCAATATCTTCATTATCCAATTCGTCAACAATATCATCAAGATATTTCTTAGGATAACAAAGGTTTATATACGCCTTACCATCCTGTTTTTCCAACGCCTTGAAATAATCCTTAACTGTCTCTTTCTTAGAGCGTCCAAGTGCGTTAACCAAAAGAACCAGCAGAAGAATCACAACTACAACAGCAGCTGCACAGATTCCAAGAAGAGCCTTCTTGTTCTTTGGCAATTTATTCTTGATATTTTCAGGCAATTTATCAACACCTGCGGCAACACCGTCAGCGAGCTTATCAGCGCCTGCTGAAACGCCGTCAATTGCTTTTCCGGCAATATCTTTTGCCTTGTCACTTGCGGATTCGGCGGAATTTGTTGTGGTATTTGCTGTGTTTTCAGCATTATCAAAAGCCACATTTACATTTTCTTTAGCATTATCAATTGCTTCTTTTGCTGCTTCAGTAGCGTTTGCAACTTCCTGTTCGAACTTGTTGCCGCAACCTGTACAAAAAACAGCATCATCTGTTGTGGTAGCACCACATTTTGGACAAATCTTCATAACTAATCTCCTTAAAATTTTATATTTTTCAGATTGTTTTTAAAAAGATAAACAATCTGACATTTCACAATACACTATGTATTTTAACAAACAAAATGATTTTTTTCAATATTAAAGCCTTAAGAATGTGAATCATATTGAAAACCCAATCATTTTATGTTAAACTTTTTGTGAAGATGCGTGTTTTACATAGGCGGGGAAATAAAATGAACAAATTATATAAAATATTATCATCTATATATTACTACATATTTTTTGCTGTGATTTTGGCGTTTATCGCCGTACTTGCAGTTTATTTTGTAAACTCTCCTGTTACGGATTTATCCAAAACAGAGACGGTTTACTTTAATGAAGGTTGGACATATATTGGTTCCGACGGCACGACCAAAGACATAGAACTCCCCGCATCCTTCAATACCGAAGACACAACCTCTTATTATACAAATACTCTTCCTAATGAAATTAAAGTTGGTCAAACTCTTTTAATTAAGACATATCACCAAAATATCAAGGTATATGTGGATGATATTTTAATTTATTCAAATAAAACAGAATACTTAGAAGGGCTATTACCAATGACGGGAAACTCCCTTAATTTTGTTTCCCTTTCTCCTGATTACGAAGGTGCAACAATCAAAATTGAACTCACTACAAACAATTCCAAATATAAAGGATCGTTAAATGAAATCCTTTTGGGATCAAAATATTCAATATTCTTACATTTATTAAAGAATAACATATTCAGTTTTGTGAGCCTGATTATATTGTTTTCAATAATGTTTTTCCTTATAATCCTTGCTTTCGTCTTTAAGAAAGCGGATTTCTGGCCAAATATAATGTGTATTTTACTTTTTTCACTCTTACTGTTTATGTACTCATTACCGGAACTTGATGTATTCCAGTTCATAATGCCGCGAACCGGATTTACAAATATGGTGAGTTTTGAAACGCTAATGATTTTGCCGCTTCCGTTGCTGGTATACTTCTACAATTTAAACAAAAATATAAATCCGATTCAGGAAAGAGTGTATCTTTTTTCAATATACATAAATGTTATACTTTTTATTGTAAATAACGCTTTACATCTTACAAACACAGTTTTACTTCCTGCAACTTTTAAATTTACAATATTTGTACTGCTTTATGAAATTGTGCTTGCAATATTCCAAACGGCTATTGACGCAAAGAACAATAAATCAAAGTTTCTTTCAATCGTATTTATTTTGATGGGGTTATTAATGGCAATAGACCTTATCAGATATAATTACATGACAGGGAATTATGATGCTGCCCTCTTTAGCAGATTTGGTCTTGATTTGTACACCCTGGCCATTAGCACGACCCTAATTAAAAATACTGTTGATTTATCAATACTTGGTAAACAGGCTTACACATACGAGCAAATGGCCATGCACGACCCTCTTACGGGTATTGGTTCTCGAGTTGCATACGAAGAAAAACAACAGCACGTTGAAAAACATAACGAACTTAAGAATTCCTGCATTATTATGGTTGTTGACTTAAATGACCTTAAAAAAGTTAATGATGTCTTTGGTCACGAAGCCGGTGACGATTACATAACATCCTGCGTTTCCATTATTAAAAACAGTTTCGATGGTATTGCTGATATTTACAGAACCGGTGGTGATGAATTCGTTATAATGTCAACCGAACGAGGAATGTTCGAATTTGAATACTGCGTAAATTCAATGAAAGATTCGATTTACAGATATAACAAAACGCATGAAATGAAATTAAGTTTTGCGTACGGTTATAATAAATACGATAAATCAAGAGATCATAATTTGCTCGAACTTTACAAGCGTTCAGACAAAGATATGTATCAGATGAAATTTGAAACAAAACAAAGAAGAAATGCCAATGCTTAATAAGCATCGGCATTAATTTTTTTAATATAATCAGTTCATTCCGAGAACAACCTGTTTAGGCTTCTTTGCAGGCTTTATTTCTTTTGCATATAAAACCGGGCCCACACCGTTATAAAGTCCGGAATTTTCATACTTTATGGTTGCTGTAATATCAATCCAGTCAGAGTTATTAAGTGTAGGCGCCATATCGGTCTTACAAACATATCCGGCAAACTGAACATCGTCCGCACAACATGTCATAACCTGACGGCCCGGAGAAATAACATCTTTAGGGAATGACGGATCTTTTAAAACATGTCCGAGGTAATGGATTGTCTTACCTTCATATCTGTCCGGTCTGTCCATTGCATCAATAAAGAAAATCATGTAAGCATCTTCAGTGATTTCAAGAACATCGGCATTAATATCGTATGGTAAATCCTCTTCAAATACAGAATTTATCTCACCGTCTTCGCCTTCGAAAATGTAATCCGCATTTCTGTTGGTGGCTTTAAGCGCTCTTCTGTATTTTTCAAGAGGCATATCTTCCGTGCAACGATTAAAAATAACCATTTCAGCACCGCTAACCATTGGAATAATTAAGGATTTCATATTGTTTAAATAATTTTCGAAGGTAGAAGCGTCAATTGTGGTAATCCACTGTTCCTGCTTCCAACCGGCAGGGAATTTGGCATTCATGTATGAATTAATATTCCACATACCGTTAAACTCAATAATAACTCTTTCAGGTTTATGCTTTTTATCAAAAGCCGTAAACGTTTCGGAATTGAAATCACTTTCCTCATCAAGATATTCCATGACAATATTTTTTTCGTTTAAATCTTTTTCATCATATTCCTCAATACCTTCCTCACAGACAATAACAAGCGTCTTCGATCCATCAAGGAAATATGACTGATTAAGTGTATAGTTTAAAAACTGAGTTTTTCCGCTTTCCAAAAAACCATTTATAAAATAAATAGGCACGCGTCTCATATAATCAACCTCTAATCATTAGTTAAGTTTAAATAATTCCTTAACCTTATCTTCATTAACCAAAGAACCGATAACACAGATTCTTCCGGTGTACTCAGCTGCACCGACTCTTACTTCGTATTCACCCGGAGTTAAGTCAAAGTGTAAGAATTTACCACTTTCAACGTCATCACTAGGAAGCATACCTTTTGCACGTAAAATAACGCCGTATTCAGACTTTTCGCTAAGTTTTGCAAGTATATCTTCAAGTTCAGTCTTAGCATATTTCCTTGGAGTTTCAAATCCGATCGACGTAAATACATCATCTGCATGATGATGGCCAT
>CAJOOB010000115.1 GCA_905236025.1 uncultured Lachnospiraceae bacterium | reverse complement strand
TCTAAATATGTGTGATACCAAAATCTTCTTTCGAAGTTCAGATGCATCACTCGAATTGTACATGGTGTACATTTTCGCTTCTGAAAATTTTTTAGAATTTTCAGGGATGGTTCATTATTTAATTCTCAATGTACATACGAGATTGACTCGTGTTGTTGCCGTTTCAGCGACAGCTCATTTATAATAGCACCGACCTCTCCCATTGTCAACAGCTTTTTTCGATTTTTTTAAAAAAATTTGAAACCACGTAAAATACGGGGTTTCAGACGCACGTTCATCTTGTTTTCCTAAAACTTTTAAATCCAAATTCATATTTTCAAGTTTTAACTCAATTATCTTTTGCAGATCACGCCTAGCGACCAAGGCCCGAAAGAAGACTCTGCAACAGATTATGATTATATATAAACGAAAGAATAAGGTTTTCATTTATTATTTCCATTATGTTTTTTCCAAACGTTGTTGTCGAAAGCGCCGACACAAGTATACACATCACCCAGACAAGGCCAAGCGCATAAACAAGTCCCAATCCCAGTCCTCCGCCTCTGTTAAAATGCTTGATCACAGGTATTTCATTAAATATACCTGTAGCTATCGCTATCACTTTTATTGCTACATATACAACCAAAAATATCATTATGGTCACTGTTGCCTTGAATATTTCTTTTGTAAGAGTATCAGCAATCGCTTCTTCAATATTATCTTTCTTCTCTTCTATCGTTTTGCTTACGCTTTTTTTAATCGCACTTGGAAGATTTGTATCTTCAAGAGCTTCTTCATCATACAATTCATGTTCTTCCACATAATCAGAAATACCTTCTTCAAGAGAGTCATATACACTTGTATTTGTCTTCAAGAAGGTTGACACGGGATTCAAAAATACTACTGAACAGATAAGTGCCACCACAAACGCAGCCATGGACAATAATATCTGTAAAAAGCCCTTCTTATATCCAATCAATCCTTCAAAAGCTATGAATGCCAAAACTATAAATGCTAATATCCAGCCCATTTTTCCTGCTTTCCGGCTATTCGCCTTATTTTAATTTAATCTTCTTAATTCCCTCTACGGTTACAGCAAGGTATGTGTATTCATCATCCGTAACAATCACATCTATCACGGTTTCCTTAAAATCTTCGTCATACCTGATTTTTCCCTTATTGGAAATTACAATCATATGGGTATCATTATAAAGTATAACGTTATCATGGTCAAACTTTACGGTATCATACGAAAAATCCGTGGTCTTTTCCATAACCGGGTTTCCGTCAAAATCATATACACAAACCTTGTTTTTATCACCGGTATCAATCACAAACCCAAGATATTCATCGCTGTAAAAGAAACTCAAAATATCTCCGTCTAACGTAACACTACAGCGCAACACAGGCTTTTGCACAATATCATACACCGCAAAAAAGTCACCGCCAATCGCGACCGCTACCTCATCCGTTACAAACTGCACCCTCGGGATAATCACAGAATCTTCCTGTTCATACGTTCCAACAATCCTGTAAAGCTCGTTTTTACCAATATCCGAGAAGTTATAAAAAACAACAATATTCTTCGTACTGCTGCCGGAAACCGCAAGGTACGACACAATCAGACGTTTTGCATCATACGAGGAGGACAAATCAAGCGGCATACCATACTCTCCTGTAAGGGATGTCTGACCGGTCACAAGATTATTCCCGTCTTTATCATACATTTCAAGATAACTCAAAGCACCGTCATCCGTGGAGGCCGTAACAACTCCCTGAGAAGACACCGCAATATCAACAATCGGGTACCTCGTTTCCACTTCACCAAGCATTCCCTTTGTATTATAAACGTATATTGTTGTACCACCCTGCTCCGCAATGGCCACAACATCCCCACACACAGATATAACCGGTGCCGTCATATCAAACGGTTGATTCCAGACCACGCCGCTTTCTTTTATATACGTCACGCCGTCATTTGTGTACCTGAGCAAAAATTCGCCAAATTCGTAAAATTTACTGCTCGTTGTCGAAGAAAGTTCAATATATTCTTTTACCGTATAATCTTTATACACACGGTATTCAAAATAAAATGTAACCCCGACAATTATCAAAACAAGAAGGAGAAATACAGAAGCAAACAAAAGAAGGTTTTTCCTTTTATGAGCCTTAAGCTTCTGTTCAAAATCTTCACTCGTTTCACTTTCAGCCTTTTTCGGACTGACTCTAACCTTCTCTTTTTTATTTTTAAAGTCAAAGAATTTCGCCATAAATTATTTCTTTTCTCCGCTAAGAATCTCAACAGCCTCGCCTATTGTCTGCGCCTTACCGCTTTTAATGCACGCCTTTATCTCATCAAGTTTATCTTCATAAAGGAAATCATTCCCCATATACTTTGCATATGCAGTGGATATCTTCATGGACAGTTGGCTTTGCTTTTCCGTATAAGACCTTAGCTCTAACGTTTTTTCGTTAAGCATCTTTTTTAATTCATCAATCTTTGGCTGTTCTCTCGCAATAATCTCCGAAGAAATTTCACCCTTTGTGACAAGTTCAAACTCGTTAAGACAGGCATTTTTCTTTTCAATAAGCGAATCCACTTCATTCCCGATTTCCTTTATTTCATCATCATAATCGCCAAGATTGTACTGTTCTTCGTTAATATCGCTTTTAATTTCTTTTTTGATTTTTCTGATTTCTTTTTTATTAGACTTTATCTTTTTTCTGTTTGGCGCAGTTTCCTTCATGTATTTATAGTTATAATCTTTATTATGGAAATACACAAGAAAATAAACGCCCAAAACAAGGGCAACAAAGAGCATTGCAATGATCCACTCAAATACAGGGTGAATCCTTAACAAATACATAATAAGTGCAGGCATTCCCACGCACAACACAAGAAATAATGCAACAATAATCAAGTAATCGCTTATTCCTGACGGCACAAAAATCCTGTAAAAAAAATCACTGTTAAACAACGGAAAGATACCGTTTCTATTGTTAGAAGTTTTAATTTCTTCCCTTAAATTTTTATTTTCAACGACAAGGCCGGAAGTTTCGTTATTAATTCTTTGTTTTACTTTTTTACTCTTGGTTTTTTCGCGTTCAGTCTTAACCTTTTTCTGCCTTGACTGAGCTTTTGCAATTTCAGCATCAAGATTATACACAAGCTGATTGCGCCTTTTCTTTACTGTCTGATCAACAAGCGTCACAAGAGCCTTTTCCTTTTCTTCTGCCTGTCTTTTGATTTTCTCCACTTCAATGGACGTTTCGGTAACCGAATCATTAATGTCCTTAAGAGCCGCTACATCTTCTTTTACCCTTTGCGCATCCTCTGCACCACCAAAAAGAATATTAAACTCAGACATCCAAAAACCCTCCCTGACCGTGTATAAGTATGTAAAATCAGTAACATTATACCACAGATAACGCCAAATTAAAGCTTATTCTGTTTTCAAAAGCATCTGGCCGTTTTTGATAAGGCCTATTTTTCTAAACACTTCAGATATGGCAAGTGTCAAAATACCCGGAAGAAGGAAATGCATAACAACAATCTCAACAAGCGCCAAAGCAGGGCTCATACCGTTTGCCGTCATTGCACCATATGCGGCAATTTGCCCCACAAGTCCCGCAGAACCCATACCGGAACCAATCGGTGTACTAACCATCTTTAAAAGAAAACTTGCCACCGGCCCCAAAATTGCACTTGAAATAATTGGCGGAAGCCAGATTAACGGATATCTTACAATATTTGGAATCTGGAGCATGGAGGTACCAAGTCCCTGGGCAATCAACCCCCCTGTTTTATTTTCTCTGTAACTTGCAACCGCAAAGCCAACCATCTGACAGCAGCACCCAATCGTTGCAGCTCCTGCAGCAATGCCGCTAATACCCATAGAAATGCCGATAGCCGCCGAACTGATCGGAAGCGTAAGTATCATTCCCATAAGGACAGAAATAATAATACCGCCGATAATCGGATGAGAAACAACATTTACATTAACCACTCCTCCAAGGAAAGTCATGAACTTTGTAATTGGAGGTCCGGCAATAATGCCAACAATTGCACCCGCCCAAATTGTGCAAAGCGGTGTAAGAAGTATATCAAGTTTAGTTTTTCCGGAAACAAGAAGTCCAATTTCAATTGCCACATAAGCCGCAACAAATGCACCCAAAGGTTCGCCCGGAGTGCCAAGCTTAAATGCGGTAATTGCAGTAACAGAAGGGAAAGCACCAATCATACCGGCAATCGCCGCAGATACACTCACAAGCGGTGAAGCCTTGAATTTCGCAGCAACACCAACTCCGATTCCGGCACCCATAAAACTCTTTGCAAAGGCTCCCACGGCAACGATGTAAACGCCCAGTTTATAAAAAGCGCTGCCATCGCCACTGTTAGAAACAAGTAAAGTACCAATCTGGGCAATAATTGTACCAATAATAAGCGTTGCAAATAAGCCCATCGCCATTCCGCCAAGGCCGTCAATAAATATTCTGTTCAAAAACTTTTTAACTGTACTCATATACTTCAATCCTCCACATACTAGCGATACATCTTTGGTCCGTAAATCGGCGTTGCTTTAAGCGCCTCAATCAAATATCCCCTATCCTTAAGGGCTTTTTCAATCTCGTCAAGCGTTTCGGTATTATGTGCCTCAACGGTATGATAATGATAGCCCTGTGTAATGTTCTTAAGCGGGGTAGATACGCCGCTGTTCATATCCTCAATAAACTTTTGTACCTCGCGTTTGGAATGAATGTTTAAAGGCGCCGTAATAGTACCATAAACCTTATGTTCAACAAACACGTCAAGCACCGCTCCTCCAAGATCAACAATCGCCGTGAGCTCGTCCTCCGTCTCTTCGTCCGTATGTCTGGTTTTAAAAATCCTTCTGCAGGACTCTGAATGCAAAATCACATATCCGGAGTTAGTGGAAATAATCTCAGGTCTTGTTGCACGAATAAGCGCAATATCGTTAACAATAACCTGTCTGCTTACGCCAAGCTCCTTCGCAAGTCTGCCTCCGGATATGGGCTCTGTTGCATTAGATAAAAGCTCTATTATTTTTAATCTGCGTTCATCATTCTTCATATCAAATCTTTCCGTAATTATGCCAAAATCGGGTGAAGGTTCTTAAGTGATAAATCAAGAATTGGTGCAGAATGTGTAAGCGCTCCCGAAGAAACGTAATCCACACCAAGATCGGTAAGCGTCTTAGCCTTTTCTAAAGTAACATTTCCCGACACTTCAACCAAAGCCGCCCCGTTAATTATCTTCATTGCTTCTTCCATTGTTTTATGATCCATGTTATCAAGCATGATAATATCGGCTTTTGCTTCAACAGCCTCTTTAACCTGCTCTAAAGTTTCAACTTCAACTTCAATCTTTCTTACAAACGGAGCGTAGGCCTTTG
>CAJOOB010000114.1 GCA_905236025.1 uncultured Lachnospiraceae bacterium | reverse complement strand
TCCTTGTGGATTAATGGTATCTGAGGCTTTTTTTAAGACATCATCCGAAACCGTTTCAAAGAAAACTTCTACTCCAAGCTCCTTTGCCTTATCAAGCGCGCCTAAAACATCTTTCATTTCGTGAGACTTCGAAAAACTATCGGAAACATACACTTCCTTTAAAAGCTTAACGGGAATCTCTTTAAAAATCCTGTAACCTTCCGTAACAAACAGGGATTCTTCCCTTCTGTGAGAGGCTTTTTTGTTTAAATTGATGATACTTTTAATTTTTTCGTTTTTTACAGAGGTAATCATATTTTCCCTTTCAAAAAATAATAACAGTTTTGTAATAAATTCTACATAAGCGAAACATTATCGCTTCCAAAGCGTTCTTTTAAAAGACTTATAATCATTTCATCAGCATTAAACCTGATATTGTCAAAGGCAAATTTTTCCTTTGTTTCTTCTATATAAACCCTGAGACCGTCCTTGCCGTTTAAGCCGTTAAAGGTATTAATGAGTTCATCTTTTCTTTCCTCAAACATTTCCTTTGTTTTAAACCTTACCCAAAGTTTTGCCGGCACATCATCAAGGCTCTTCATTCCGGAACAAAGTAAATTCGCACTTTCTGTTTCATCAGTTTCTTTTATCTGCACCTTTCCAAAAACACAAACCTTAGACTCTAAATAAATAAGTTGTTTAAGTGCCTCATAATCCTTTGGAAAAACAACAACCTCAACACTTCCGCTTAAATCTTCAAGTACGAAAAACGCCATCAGCTTATTTGTTTTTGTGGTTTTTAAAGTAATTCTTGTTATCATACCGCCAAGTGCTGCATTTTCCCCATCCTTAACAAGAAGTTTCCCCTCTTCTGACGGCGTAAATGCCAAGGCAAAAGTCGTTGAAACCCTTTTAATCCTTCCCCTGTATTCATCAAGCGGATGGCCGCTTACATAAGTACCCACAACTTCTTTTTCAAAGTTAAGCAGTTCATCCTTTTCATATTCCGATAAATCCGGGTAGGTTGCATCTTTTTTAACCGACATATCAGAGAATACAGCATCAGAAAAAGCATCCCCAAACAAAGAAAGCTGTCCCGGCATGCCATGCTTTCTTTCATCTGATACAGAATCCATAAGCCCCATATAAACGCTCATAAGCTGTCTTCTGTTTGCTCCGAGTCCGTCAAGCGCACCCGCCTTTATAAAGTTTTCAACCGCACGCTTGGTTAAATCCCTTTCAGGCATCCTTTCAACAAAATCCCTGAAACTCTTAAACAGACCTCCCCTTTTTCTTTCATCAAGAATTGCAAAAACAACGTTTCTTCCGATTGATTTTAAGGCAAGAAGCCCGTATCTTATTGAATCTCCCTCTACAATAAATTCCGCTTCCCCGTAATTTATGCTTGGCGGCAAAATACCGATTCCCAAAGCCCTGCACTGAGATACATATACAGCCACTTTTTCCGGATTATCAATAACGGAAGTCATTAACGCAGCCATAAACTCCTTTGGATAATAACATTTAAGATAAGCAGTCTGAAAGGAAACGTAAGCATATGCGGCGGCATGCGATTTGTTAAATGCATAACTTGCAAAATCCGTCATTTCATCATAAATCTTGTTTGCCACATCCTCAGGAATACCGTTTTTAATACAGCCGGGTACATTTTCAGCCTCGTTTCCGTAAACAAAGCTCGCCCTCTCTTTTTCCATAACGGACGCTTTTTTCTTTGACATTGCTCTTCTTAAAACATCACTTCTGCCAAGCGTATATCCCGCAAGGGCCTGTACAATCTGCATTACCTGTTCCTGATAAACAATACATCCGTATGTAGGTTTAAGTATCGGTTCAAGTTCAGGGCAGTCATACGTAACCTTTGATTTGTTATTCTTTCCTTCAAGATACTTTGGAATAAAGTCCATTGGTCCCGGACGGTAAAGCGCAATCCCCGCAATAATATCTTCAAGAGTTTCCGGCTTTAACATCTTCATAAACTTGGTCATGCCTTCGCTTTCTAACTGGAATACACCACCCGTCTTTCCTTCCGAAAGCATCTTCATAACGTTTTTATCATTATAATCAATTTTAAGCATATCCGGCATTTCGCCCGTCTTTCTTGCAATCAGCTTACAGGCGTTTTGTATTACGGTAAGGGTTCTAAGCCCCAAAAAGTCCATCTTTAAAAGACCAAGTTCCTCTAAGGTGGTCATTATATACTGAGTTGTAATATTTCCTTCCGAAGAACGCGACAAAGGAACATATTCATCCACCGCCTTCGGGCTTATAAGCACACCCGCCGCATGGATTGAAGTATGTCTTGGGATCCCCTCAAGGCGTTTGGATAAATCAATAAGTCTATGAACCTCTTCATCCGTATCGTATAAAAACTTAAGCTCTTTACTCATACTAAGAGCTTTATCAAGCGTAATATCATGTATCTGAGGAATTAATTTGGCAATTCTGTCCACCTGATTGTAAGGCATATCAAGAACTCTGCCCACATCCCTTACAACACCCCTTGCAAGAAGGGTACCAAAGGTCACAATCTGCGCCACTCTTTCGCTGCCGTATTTTTGAATTACGTAATCAATAACCTCACTTCTTCTTACGTAGCAAAAATCCACGTCAATATCGGGCATGGTTACTCTTTCGGGGTTTAAGAATCTTTCAAAGAGAAGATCATATTTAATCGGGTCAATATCCGTTATCCCAAGGGTGTAACTTACCAGGCTTCCCGCAGCGGAACCTCGTCCCGGTCCAACGGCAATCCCTTTATTTTTTGCGTAATTAATAAAATCCCAGACAATCAGGAAATAATCCACAAATCCCATCTGCGAAATAACAGAAAGTTCGTAGATAAGCCTTTTTCTTAATTCATCATACGAAAGCTTTGTATTCTTATATTCTTCTTTTGTACCGTATCTTTTAACCAACCCCTCATCACAGAGTCTGTTTAAATAATCCCACGAACTTTCGTTACCGGGCACATCATATCTTGGGATTTTTGTAACACCCATCTCAATTTCAACATTACATCTTTGCGCAATTTTATGCGTATTTTCAAGTGCCTCTGTTGCATACGGAAACAAAGCCCGCATCTCTTCCTCGGACTTAATGTAGTACTGACCGCCAAGATACCTCATTCTGTCTGTATCCGTAACTTTTTTATCGGTCTGTAAGCAGAGTAAAATATCATGTGCCTCTGCATCTTCTGCGTTTATATAATGGCTGTCGTTAGTGCAAATAAGCGGAATTTCAAGCTCTTTACTCATTTGCATTAGGCCCATATTTACGGTTTTTTGCATTGGAATGCCGTGATCTTGCAATTCCAGAAAGAAATTACCCTTTCCAAATATGGATTCATATCTTTTTGCCGCCTTAACGGCATCTTCATACATATTTTTGGATAAATAATTAGAAACCTCTCCTGCAAGACACGCACTTGATGCAATGATTCCCTCGTGATACTTTGTAAGCGTTTCATAATCAACGCGGGGTTTATAATAAAACCCATCAACAAACCCCGTACTTACAATCTTTATAAGGTTTCGATAACCGGTATTATTTTCAGCAAGAAGAATGAGGTGATAATAACGGGATGAATCATCCCTGCCTCTTTGAGGCGTTTTATCAAACCTTGAGCCTATGGATACATAAACCTCACACCCGATAATCGGCTTGATCCCGTTATTTCTTGCCTCTTTATAAAAGTCCATAACACCATACATAACGCCGTGGTCAGTGATTGCAACACTGTCCATCCCAAGCTCTTTTACTTTTGATATTATGTCTTTAATTTTTGCAGATCCGTCCAACAGACTATATTCGCTGTGAACGTGAAGATGTGTAAAAGCCATACTACTTTCCTCATATGTTACAAATAAACCCGGGAGCGAAAACACATCCGCTTCCCGGGCAAAAATCGTAGTGAAACCACATTACATTATATATGAACAAGTATTACTTTCCGGCTGTTAAATAGCTCTGAATACTTGAAATCGCGTCATTTTCATCGGCCCCATCAGCAGTTATGCTAATATCTGCTCCTTCATCAAGTTTTAAGGTTAACATACCCATAATACTCTTTGCATTAATCTTCTTGTTGTCATACTCAATGTAGACCGAACTGTCAAAACGACTGGCTACTTGCACGAGTTGGGCTGCAGGTCTGTCATTAAGACCATTCCTAACTTCAACTTTCATGCTTCTGGTTACCATTGTCATCCTCCTTTAAGTTCTTTGCAATCTCGCTTAATTTCCTGAGTCGGTGATTAACTCCCGACTTACCTACCGGGTTTTCTAGCATCGCCCCTAATTCTAACAGCGTTGCGTCGGGATTGTCAAGTCTTAATAAGGCTATTTCATATAATGTGTCCGGAAGGCTCTCCAAACCGCGCTTTTTTCTTATGAGTTCAATATCCTGTCTCTGACGAACCGCGGCGGAAACCGTCTTATTTAAATTTGCAGTCTCGCAATTAACGTTACGATTAACGTTATTTCTCACCTCTTTTACAATTCTTACGTTTTCAAACTCCATGAGTGAAACGAATGCTTCCATCACATTAAGAACATCCACAATTTCCGAAGCATCTTTTAAATAAACAACAAAGTGACTTTTTCTCTCCACAATCTTTGCGGATATATCAAACGATTTAAGTATCTCCTGTAATTTAAGGGCTTTTACATTATCCTTACAAACCATCTCAAAATGATAGGATTTATTCGGATCGGTAACAGACCCGGTTGCAAGAAACGCTCCTCTTAAATATGCACGCTTACAACAGGCATTTCTTGTAACCATGTCACTTTCCGTGACATTACCGATTTTCGTTGATAAAAGAATATTTTTTGCATCCTCACCGGAAACCGAAACCGAATAATTAATTGCCGATTTTTTTCCGGAAACAGGAGTTTCTTTACATACACAAGACGCTGAATATGTCTTCTTTACCATTGATGCGTATTTTGTGGCAATAAGGGGATTTTCAGTGCTGACCGTAATTACACCCTCTTTAATGTTAATCTTGCCCAAAAAATTTATAATTGCAGCAATCTCAGCAATATTACAGTGCCTGGCACTTGGATAATGCTTAGAAAGCTCTTCTTTTACGTTTTGAGTAAATGACATTATTCATCTCCAACATTTCTGTGAGTTAATTTAATTCCGTATGAATCATCGTCCTTAAGGGCCTCATACAAAAGATTGGCAATGGTCACGGACCTGTGCTTTCCTCCCGTACAGCCAATGGCCACAACAAGCTGATTTTTACCTTCTTTTACATAATTTGGGGCTAAGAATTTAATCATATCCGTGAGTTTATCAAGAAACTCTTTGGAAACATCCGCAGCCATTACATAATCTCTGACTTCTTTATCATTACCGGTCTTATGTTTAAGATCCGGAACATAAAAAGGATTTGGCATAAAACGCACATCAAAAACAAGGTCAGCATCAATAGGAATACCGTATTTAAAGCCGAACGATACAATATTTATATACATATTTTTGTAAGCCTTATCGTCCACAAAAATACTTTTAAGCTGTGCATTAAGTTCTTTTGTAAGCATTGAACCCGTATCAATTATATAATCCGAGCGGCTTCTGAGACCTGAAAGAGAAGTTCTTTCATATGTGATGTTTTCCTCAATTGTGTCATAATCCGCAATTGGATGTTTTCTTCTTGTTTCTTTAAAACGCTTTATCAAGATATCATCAGGCGCGTCCAGAAAGAGAAGCTCAATATCTTTTTTTTGCTGCTTCATCTCATCAACAACCATTGATACCTCATCAAGCACATGCCCGCTTCGAATATCAATACCCAATGCCATTTTATTAATTTCGCTGTTATTTTCATCAGAATAAATCATGTTTATAAAGTTTCTTATAAGTGAAACCGGGAGATTATCAACACAAAAATATCCCAAATCTTCAAGAAACTTTATAGCCGTTCTTTTTCCGGCACCTGACATTCCGGTAACTATAACTAATCTCATACCTTCTCCTTGATTATAAAATCTTGACCTCAGGTTCTAACTTTACCCCAAATTTGTCATATACAGTCTCCTGCACATAATTTATAACCGCCAATATATCTGCCGTTGTGGCATTATTGTCATTAACCACAAAACCACAGTGTTTATCCGATACACAAGCGCCCCCGCATCTGTATCCTCTAAGTCCCGCATCTTCAATGAGCTTACCGGCAAAATACCCCTCAGGTCTTTTAAAGGTTGAGCCCGCGCTTGGATATTCAAGCGGCTGCTTTTCCCTTCTTTTTGCACAAAGCTCATTCATTTTATCTTCAATTTCATTCTTATTTCCGCGTGAAAGCAAGAATTCAGTCTCCAAAACATAAAGACCTTCTTTTTTTACAATGCTGTTTCTGTATTCAAACTGCATCTCATCACAGGAAAGTGTTTTAATGTCTCCGTTTGCATCCATTACGGTAACGGATTTTACAACATCTTTCATTTCTCCGCCGTATGCTCCGGCATTCATTACAATCGCGCCGCCCACAGTTCCGGGAATTCCCGCGGCAAACTCAAATCCCGCAAGAGAATTATCCAAAGCAACCCTTGCAACCTTTGACAAAAGAACGCCTGCACCCGCTTTGATTACGGATTCGCTATTATTTAAAGAATCAACCGTTATGTCAAAAAAGCCTTTGCCAAGCTTAATAATAACACCCTTGTAGCCATCGTCCGAGATAAGAAGGTTTGAACCGTTACCGACAAGATAATGCTTAATACCTTCATCTGCGCATATTTTAAGTACGTTTTTCAGCGCGCTTATTGTATCAACGATTAAAAACAAGTCAGCACACCCGCCTGTCCTGAAGGTGGTGTGCAAACTCATGGGTTCATTTTCTTTTACATTTTTCTCGCCCAAAACAGCGATAAATTTTTGTATCATTATTAAATTTCCCTACACATTTTTTAAACGATATTATCTGATGCATAGCATGCTGCACCGTAAATTCCCGCATCATTGCCAAGTTTTGCAATGCTGAATTTGACATTTGCGCAAGGAGGAAAAACATAATTCTTATAATATTTTTCAATATTTTTAATGATTATATCTCCTGCTGCACTGACGCCGCCGCCAATTATAACAACTTCAGGGTTAACAACGGAACATATATTTCCCAAACCCTTTGCAAGGTAGTGCGCAAATAAATCAACACACTTTAAGGCATTTTCATCATTTTCCTTAGCCTTATCAAAAATATCCTTTGCCGAAACGCCTTCCTCAAAGCCAAAATACTTCTTTGCAAGACGAACAATACCGGTTGCGGAAGCGTACTGTTCAAGGCATCCGTGATGTCCGCAGCCGCATTTGTCTTCTTCATCATAATTAACTATAATATGGCCAATTTCGCCTGCGCCGCCACAGCTTCCCAAAGCAAGCTTTCCGTCTGAAATAACGGCACCGCCCACACCCGTTCCAAGTGTAATAAAGACAATGTCAGAGTAAATCTTTCCTTCATCAGCGGTAAGCTTATACTTTTCTCCAAGACCCGCAGAATCCGCGTCATTAAGCGGATACACTGAAATTTTAACATCTTCGTTTAATTCCTTTGCAATAATGCTTGAAAGAATAAATTCAAATTTCTTCTTAACGTCAAAAACGCCAAGTGAAAGGTTTGGACAACCAAGAACATATCCGCGCGAATCAATCGGTCCGGGAATACCCGCTCCAACCGCCAAAATATCTTTCGCACTGATATTTTCTTCCTTCATGATTCTTACAATTTCATTTGCAATTGCCGGGATTATCTTATCCCCGGTTGCAAGCTCGCCTTTTTCTACGTTTATATCTTCTTTTGGAGTGGCAATAGATGTCTTTTTAATTAAATCAACTCCATCACTGAAAAGTCCGATTTTAATGGCTGTCCCGCCAACGTCAACACCAAAAATATACTTACCCATAACAACTTCCTACATTCGTTAATTAGTTTTGTAAATTTGCGGAAACCCTGTTGTAAAGCTCTTCCGCCGCATTGTAACCCATTTTCTTCTGACGATGGTTAACCGCTGCAGACTCAACGATAATTGCAAGATTTCTGCCCGGTCTTATAGGGATACCATAACATACAACCTTGTTACCAAGGAATTCCGTATATTCATCTTTAAGACCAAGTCTGTCATATTCTTTTTCTTTGCTCCACTCTTCAAGCTTGATAACAATATCAATATTCTGAGTTTCACGAACGCTTTGCACACCAAAAAGCGTCTTAACATTAATAATACCGATACCTCTTAATTCAATGAAATGTCTTGTCATTTCAGGCGCCGTACCGACAAGAGTTTCATCAGATACCTTCTTTATTTCGACAACATCGTCAGATACAAGTCTGTGCCCTCTCTTTACAAGTTCAAGTGCGGCCTCCGATTTACCAATACCGCTTTCACCCATAATAAGAACGCCTTCGCCGTATACATCTACCAAAACGCCATGAATGGTCATTGACGGGGCAAGTTCAACCTTTAACCATCTTATAATTTCTGAAGTAAAATCAGATGTTGCATATGAAGTGGATAAGATTGGAACGTTGTGTCTGGTTGCTGCATCAAGCATCAAAGGATCCGGATGAATGTCCCTGCAGTAAATCATACAGGGAATTTTCTTGCTCATAATCTGTTCGAAACGCTCTTTTTTCTCATCTTCCGTAAGATGTGCCATAAAGCGTTCCTCAACATATCCGATTATCTGAACTCTTTCTGAATCAAAGTGAGTGATATAACCTGCAAGAGGTAAAGCCGGTCTGTTTACATCGGGAACCGTAACGTGATGTGACTCTAAATCAACATCCGGCGTAAGATTTTTAAGATTATAATGCTCCATTATCGTATTTACACTGACAAATACATCGTTCGTACCCATAATTCACCTCTCGGCTTTCGCCGCCCTTCCGCATATAAAATAAAGGATTTTCTATGAAAAATATACCATTTTATAAACAAGCTTTCAATACGTTTTTGTTAGATGTTATGTATTTACGCGCATTTTAGACTTCTTTTAAAGTAATCAAAAAAATATTGACAAAATATAATACTAAGCATAAAATACTACCGAAATATATATGATATCTTCGGGGCAGAGTGAAAATCTCTACTGGCGGTACAGTCCGCGAGAGTTGTAACAGCTCATGATTTGGTGAAATTCCAAAACCAACAGTAAAGTCTGGATGGAAGAATGATATCTTTATTTTATTCACACGGATAAAATAAAAATTATCGCCCCTTGAAGTTTTTCTTCAAGGCTTTTTTATTACCTGAAGTTATCCGCTAAGGAGGATTAGAATGGATACTTTATCACAAAAGAAATTAAGTACGGCATCAGTTGAAAATGAAAAAATTACAAGCAACCGTACCGAAAGCAGCAAAAGAATTAATCAGCTTGTTGTAATGGCAATGTTTTCAGCCCTTGCATACGTTGTAACCTTTGCATGCAAGGCAATTCCAATCAC
>CAJOOB010000113.1 GCA_905236025.1 uncultured Lachnospiraceae bacterium | reverse complement strand
CTTCCTTAAATCCGCCAAGGCCGTTTTCATTTAAGTCAACCATTTCCGTCTTCCAATGGTTACGTTCAGCATTTCTGCAATACATTCTGTATAATTCGGCCGCAAACAAAGCAGCTTCGTCACCGCCTGCACCGCCACGGATTTCAACGACAACGTTCTTATCATCGTTTTCGTCTTTTGGAAGAAGCAAAATCTTTAACTTCTGTTCAAGTTCTTCCTCGCTTTCCTTTGCGGTATTAAGTTCTTCCTTTGCAAGTTCTCTTAATTCCTCATCCTTTTCTTCTTCAAGGATCTGAAGGCTTTCTGCAACGGTTTCCTTTGCCTTTTTGTATTCCTTGTATGTCTCAACAAGCGGCGTAAGGTTAGCCTGCTCCTTCATAAGAGCCTTAAACTTAGCCTGGTCGTTAACAACACTCGGCTCGTTAAGTTCCTTTAAAATCTCATCAAATCTAACAACAATATCTTCTAATTTATCAAACATAATATCTCCAATAATCTAATAAAACTTCTGTATATACGTAAAATCACACAAACAAGGTCGCTACAAAAATACCGCCTCAACACATCTGGTAATTCCACTTAAATCCTTGCTCATCTTAATCTCCTTAAAACCGTAGTCTTCCAAAAGCTTAGAAACACTGTCAGACTGGTCATGCCCAACCTCAAAAAGAATGTGTCCGCCTTTGTTCAAAAAACTTCCTGCGTTTTTAATAATATTTATATAAAACTCAAGCCCTGATTTTCCGCCGTCTAAAGCAAGTTTCGGGTCATGAAGTTTTACTTCATCATCTAAAGTATCAATAACCTCCGTTTTAATATACGGTGGATTAGATACTATCATATCATATTTTTGACTAACTTTGTCAAAAAGGTCACTGATAAAAAAATTAACTTTTGCATTATTCTTTAAATTATTTGAAATTGCAACATCTAACGCCTCTTTGGAAATATCCGAAGCATCAACTTTCGCCTTATGGTCCGTGTTAATATCGAGGCAAATGGCCACACACCCGCTTCCCGTGCACATATCCAAAACCCTTGGATTTTCCATTCCCTTAAGGATTTCAAGCGCACGCTCCACCAAAATCTCCGTATCGAATCTTGGCACCAAAACCTTTTCACTTACATTAAAATCAAGATTATAAAATTCCTGATGGCCGGTAAGATGCTGAAGCGGAATATGTGCGGCTCTTTTTTTTACCAGACTCATGTACTCATCAATCTTTGAAGAATCGGAAACTTCATCCTCAATATGTGCATAAAGCATGCCCCGGCTAATGCCAAAGACATGCTCATACAATGTATACACATCCGCAACATCGGTAATATTTGCTTTTTCAAGCAAAGCTTTCGCTTCACCAATAAGTTGCTTATTATTCATTGCTATCCTCTAAAAAATCCTGGACAAATTCGTCCAATTCTTTATCTTCCTCTAATTCAGAATCAAACTCTTTTTCAAAGCTTTCTTTTTCTTCTTTTACTTCTTCTTTAAGTTCTTCCTCGATCTGCTCATCTACCTTATCATTCTTAGATTCTTTCTTTGAAGATTCCTCCGGTTCGCAGCTATCGTCAGAGAAAATACAGCCTGAACCCACTTCTTCGCCTGCAAGGTATGCTCTCCAGTCAAATACCGCCTCCACAGCCGCAATTGCCACTTCAATCATGGAATCATCCGGTTCTGCGGTTGTAAGACGCTGCATCAAAAGGCCGGGTGAACTGATAATCTTAATAAAAAGGTTATCCTTTCTGCCTGCAAGTCTTAAGATTTCATATGAAATACCCGCAACAACAGGAACCATAAGGATACGTATGCCAACTCTTGATAAAACATTCATGTTTTCAGGCAAAATAATTGAAATAAGAATAAAGCAAACAACGCTTATAAACACAACAAAGAGCATAAAGCTTGTACCGCAGCGCTTATGATGCTTTGAACTTACCTGAACATTTTTAACATTAAGTTCAAGGCCGTGTTCAATACAGTTAATACACTTATGTTCCGCACCGTGATACATGTAGGTTCTCTTAATATCCTTCATAAGGGAAATAAGCCAAATGTATAATACAAAGATAAGTATTCTTAAAATACCTTCCACAACAGAAACAAAGGTCTCTGAGTCAATCTTAAGGAGTTTGCTTATAAAACTTGAAATAAGGTAAGGTAAAACCACAAAAACGGCAACCGAAAGGAATATTGAGAAAACAACCGTGGCTCCAATCATTACAGCCTCGGCCTTTTCCTTAAACACTTTCTTTGCGGCCTTATCGCCAAGTTTTTCCTCTTCCTGAACTTCCTCATCATAAAACTCAGCTGAGAAAGTAAGGGACTTAATTCCAAGTACCAAAGAATCTATGAAATTGAATATACCGCGAATAAACGGGAGCTTTACAAACTTGTTTGCGTTTGCAAGACCTTTATACTCAAAAACCTGAACTTCAATTTCAGAGTCAGGTTTACGTACGCCCACGGCATACTTATTTTTATTACGCATCATAATACCTTCAAGCACGGCCTGACCGCCAATACCCGACGGTCTTAAGTTAGTTGGTTGAACGGATTGTTTATTTGATTCTATATTGCTTTTATTCTTTTTGCCCATAGCTAACCTCATTTTTCCGTATAAGTAAAAATAGGTTGAGACAATAAATCTCAACCTTATCTTTAATGTTCTCTTTATTATTCAGCTTTGCCGTATTTACGATTGAACTGTTCAATTCTACCACGAGCTTTAGAAGCCTTCTGCTGACCTGTATAAAAAGAATGACACTTTGAACAGATTTCAACGTGGATCTCCTGCTTTGTAGAACCGGTAACAAATTCATTACCACAGTTGCAAACAACCTTAGCCTGATAATAATCTGGATGGATTCCTTCTCTCATTATGATTTCACCTCTTCATTTTCCTATGTTTAATCAGCTCTTGCTGAATTATTTTTCATAAACAGCTCCACTATTGTAACATACGAATTTTATATTTGCAAGACTTTTTTAGATATCTAAAATTATGCTTATTTAAGCAAAACTTTTATACAAAAATCGTAGATGCTCTGGCTTGCGCCTCTCCAGTTTTCACAAATCGTTTCAGCCTCTTCGTCCGTCGGAACGGAAAGATTAAGTTCAATAAGACTTGAACTTCCTTCTTTAATCTGGCAATGAACAATATAATCACCGGCAATCGATGATTTATAATAATCCGCCATTGTACCGACTTCGTTTCTGTACTCATACTTATTTTCCGTAACGTAAGTATCAAGTTCATCCGCAATGGTCATAGGGATTTTCTTTGAAAAGCCCTCAATCGCTTCAACACCCGAAGAAGTGATTGTATAATATGACGTATGTCTCACCGTTTCTTCGGAAACCAGATTTTCGTCAAGCAAATCCTTTATTGCGCTTTGGAAATTAAAGTATGTTGTATACCCTTTCTCAAGGAAAAAGCTTGAAAGCTGGGTATTTGTAAGCGGAAAGCTCACGTGATTTAACATGTATAAAATCATTAATTTATACAATATGGATGGTTCTACAGACATAACTCCTCCCAAGCACTAAAATCTGTTGTCATCTGTAATATTCTTCATAACGACTTCGGCAACCGTCTCAGAAACTCTTGGATCAAAAGCTTCAGGCATGATGAAGTCATCGCAAAGCTTATCATCCGGAACCAGCGAAGCAATTGCCTCTGCTGCCGCAAGTTTCATCTCTTCGGTAATCTGAATTGCTCTACCCTTAAGCGCACCCTTAAAAATACCCGGGAATGCAACAACGTTATTAACCTGGTTAGGGAAGTCCGATCTTCCCGTACCCACAATTCTTGCGCCCGCCTTCTTTGCAATATCAGGCATGATTTCCGGCACAGGATTGGCCATTGCAAAGAGGATAGAGTCCTTGTTCATGTTCTTTACCATCTCTTCCGTAACAATACCCGGTGCAGAAACGCCGACAAAAATATCTGCGCCCTTTAAAGCATCCGCAAGTGTTCCATGAAGGTTATCAGGGTTTGTAACATCCATCATCTGTTTTTGCATCCAGTTAAGATTCTCTGAATCTTTAGCTAAAATGCCCTGTTTATCGCAAAGAGTAAGATTCTTAAAGCCGTATCTTAAAAGCAATTTGCTAATAGCTATGCCGGCACTTCCCGCGCCATTTACAACAACCTTACACTCTTCCTTCTTTTTTCCTGTAATCTTAAGACCGTTAATAATACCCGAAAGCACAACAATCGCAGTACCGTGCTGATCATCGTGGAATACCGGGATTTTTAAGAGTTTCTTAAGTCTCTCTTCAATTTCAAAACATCTCGGTGCCGAAATATCTTCAAGGTTGATACCGCCAAACGCAGGAGCAATATTAACAACAGTCTTAATGATTTCTTCCGTATCCTGAGTATCAAGGCAAATTGGGAAAGCATTAACTCCGCCAAATTCCTTAAACAAAACAGCCTTTCCTTCCATAACGGGCATGGCTGCCAAAGGTCCAATATTTCCAAGTCCCAAAACCGCGGAACCGTCTGAAACAACGGCAATGGTGTTTGACTTGATTGTGTAATCATATGCTGCCATTGGATCTTTTGCAATAACCTTACAAGGTTCTGCAACGCCCGGTGTATAAGCAAGAGAAAGGTCTCTTCGCGAAGAAATTGCACATTTAGATGTGGTTTCCAACTTTCCTTTCCATTCTTTATGTAAGCTCAATGCTTCTTCGTTAATATCCATTTTTTCTCCAATCTTTCCCGAGTAAACACTCAGTTTTATATAAAATTATGTATCGTTTAGATAATTGTAACCTTATGAATAAGCTGGCAAAATTCCGCGTTATTTTTTGTTCTTGCAAAGAGCGAAATGATCTGCTCAACCGCCTCTTCAGGTCTTAAATCGTTAATATACTTTCTTATAAGGTTAACGGCAGACTGCTCATCCTCATTAAGAAGCAAATCTTCACGTCTTGTACCGCTCTTAACAATATCAACCGCAGGAAAGATTCGCTTTTCCTGCAATTTTCTGTTAAGAACAAGTTCCATATTACCGGTACCCTTAAATTCTTCATATACCACATCATCCATCTTGCTACCCGTCTCAATAAGAGCAGTTGCAAGAATTGTAAGGCTTCCGCCCTCACGCATGTTTCTTGCTGCACCAAAGAATTTCTTTGGCATATGTAATGCAGCCGGATCCAAACCACCGGAAAGCGTACGCCCGCTTGCAGGAATGGTCATGTTGTACGCTCTTGTAAGTCTTGTGATACTGTCAAGTAAGATTGTAACATCAAGACCGTGCTCAACAAGACGCTTGGCTCTTTCAATAACCATTTCGGACACTCTTCTGTGATGTTCAGGCAGTTCATCAAAAGTTGAATAAATAACCTCAACATTAGGTGCTTCAATAGCTTCCTTCATATCCGTTACTTCTTCCGGTCTTTCATCAATAAGAAGAATGATAACGCGCATATTCGGATTACCGGAGGTAATTGCTTTTGCCGTCTGTTTTAAAAGCGTTGTTTTACCTGCTTTAGGAGGTGCAACGATAAGACCTCTTTGTCCCTTACCTATAGGGGAAATAAGATCCACGATGCGCATAGCCACTTCATTATTACTTGAACTTACAGAAGATAAATGCAATCTTTCATTTGGAAAGATTGGTGTAAGATCCTCAAAATTAGCTCTTGTGGCAGCCTTTTCAGGTGTAAAGCCGTTAATCTTGTATAAGTAAAGAAGAGCCGCAAATTTTTCATTCTGCGTTTTTACTCTTGTTGTACCGTCTAAGATATCTCCGGTCTTAAGACCGAATTTACGTATCTGTGAAGGAGAAACATAAACATCATCGGTACCCGGAAGATAGTTGTCACATCTGATAAAGCCGTAGCCTTCTGACATAACTTCTAAAATACCGTAAGCACGAATACCGCTGTCTAAGTTTGGATCCACTGTGACACCGTTTCCGCCTTCAGCACCTTCATTTACATCTCTTGCTTCATTACCAGGAGATTCGCGGGTTTCTTCAACAACGTCCTCAAAATCCTGTTCTTTTCTTGGTCTTCCTCTCCTCTTACTAACCTCGGAAACGCTGTCTGCATTAACAATAACAGCCGTTTCTTCACTGTAAGGGTGTCCCATTGGAACATTTAAAGAAGCATCAGAAGAAGTCTTCATTGTGCTTGAGGCCTTGTTTACTGCCTTTTCGTTATTCTCTCCTCTGCCTCTTGCGAGTGTATTTGTATATCCGCCGTGACTTACGGGACCTGCAGGTGTTTCAGCGGATGTTTCATATTCATAATCATTTATTACAATCGGTCTTGGTGTGCTGCCTGCCGCCTCAGCCGCAGCTTTCTTAGCGGAACGCCTGCCAATCGTTCTTGAATCCTGTACGTTTTCAGCCTTAAAAACAGCTTTAACGGGAGTGCTCTTGTTTTCAACCTTAACAACTGTCTTTGTTTCAGGCTTTGCTTCCTGTTTCTTTGGAGCCTCCTTTGTATCTTCCTCCTCAACCGTGGCAAGAATTGCATCAATAAGTTCTGATTTCTTCAAAGAGGTTATTTTCTTTACCCCTCTTACCTTTGCAAGCTTTCTGAGTTCAACAAGCGATACTGTTTCTAACTTTTCTCTCATTCACGTTTCCTTTCGAAAAAAATACATATTTGTGTATAATCGACAACTAATAAGCGCAAAAAAATATCCTGCCGCAAACGATTAGTAATTAAATTAAAATGGGTATATGCGCTGAAGTTTAGTATATCCTGATTTAAGATAAAAATGGTGATACCATCTCATTGGGATAATATAGCACATAATTATTCGAAATGGTAGCAGATTTTAATGTAACTGTATAAATTATTTTTTGTACTCCTCAAACCTGTACTCCTGTGATATGTCCGGATATTTTTCCCTATCAACCTTAGACATGAACATATCATACGGACGTACATATGTTTCCTTATCGCCGTACAACGCGCGATAAATCATCATTTTCTCCTTTGTTTCCGAATGGATGGCCGTGCCGATAATCTCATACAAATAAACATTATCAGCCAAATCTTTTTCATTAAGAGTCTCTCTTTTAAAATGCGAAACCACAGTGTTTGGTTTAAACATTCTCTCCATCTTGGTACTTCCTTTGTATTATTTTAAAAAATCGGTATTATAAAAAGACTTATAATTTTCACGCCATTTCCTTCTTCATTATAATGCACCTTGTGTAATAATTCAAAGCAATTTTTTTGCAATTCAAAAAAAAAACATATATACTTATGTGTACAAACTAAGAAAAAAATATAAAACCATGTCAGAAAAAGATATTTTATCCCTTAATGACTGCACCCTTTGCCCAAGGGAATGTCATGCGGACAGAACAACTAAATACGGTTACTGCGGATGCGACTTTAATATATATATTGCAAGGGCCGCCGCACACATGTGGGAAGAGCCTTGTATCTCGGGCAAAAACGGCTCAGGCGCGGTCTTTTTTTGCGGTTGCAACTTACGCTGCATCTTTTGTCAAAACAAAGAAATATCACGTTTTAACGAAGGATTTGGAGACAGATACAAATCATATACCAAAGACGAGCTTTGCGACATCTTCTTACGATTAGAAGATGCCGGCCTTAATAACATAAACCTTGTGACAGCGACTCATTATATGCCACAGGTTATTGCGGCTATCGGGCAGGCTAAGGATAAGGGCTTAAAAATCCCGATTGTTTATAATTCAAGCGGATACGAAAAAAAGGAAGCAATTAAAAGATTAGAAGGACTTGTCGATGTATATCTCCCGGATTTTAAGTATATAAGCACAGATTTATCAAAAAAGTTTTCTAAGGCGCCCGATTACGGGGAATACGCAAAAGAGGCCATTGACGAAATGTTCAGGCAACAAAGCAAGCTTGTGTTTTCAGATGAAGGCTTAATAAAAAAAGGCGTTATTATAAGGCATTTGGTGCTTCCCGGACACACAAAGGAGTCAATAGGCGTGCTTGATTATTTATATGAAAAATATAAGGATAACGTGTATATAAGCATAATGAGCCAATATACGCCCGTTTCTTTAATACCGGAGTACAAAGAACTAAACAGAAAACTTACCAAACGTGAATATGAAAAAGTTTTAAACCATGCACTTGATTTAGGAATAAAAAATGCATACATTCAGGAGGGAAAAGTCGCTAAAGAAAGCTTTATTCCTACATTTGACGGCCATATTATATAGGCCGTCATTTATTATTTAATACACATTTTCATAACCAACAATTCAAATTATAACCATAATCCTTTCACACTTTGTTCATATTAGTGGTTTATTATACAACCATCAGATGAAGCAAGCGTCTGATACAAACAAAAAACTTTTTTTCATAACTAACGCTGTAAGCTATGTTAACATGGCGAATGCGGATATAGCTTACAGCACCCCCTCCCAGCGTATTAGGTTTAATCCTTTTACATATATAATTTTCATACCAATCCCCTAAAGAAAGAGCAAGGCATAAAGCCTTGCTCTTACACTTTTTATTAATTTGACAGGGGCGGTAGGAATCGAACCCACCTCTGGAGTTTTGGAGACTCTTATTCTACCGATGAACTACGCCCCTATTTTGGACTGCCCTACATTTATAACATAGGCGGCAGCCTTTGTCAACTAAATTTTCACCACTTCGGATACATTTGATACACCAAAACACTTAATTCCTTTTGGTATTTTAATTCCCTCCAAAGAGCTCTTT
>CAJOOB010000112.1 GCA_905236025.1 uncultured Lachnospiraceae bacterium | reverse complement strand
TTTGCCTGCGCAAGCGAACGCGTAAGCATTATATGTCCGTCCAAAATACCACGGGCCGTATCAGTGATTGGTTCGTTGAAATCATCGCCATCAACAAGAACCGTATAGAGTCCCGTGATTGAGCCCTTCGCACCCATTCCGGCTCTCTCTAAAAGCTTTGGCATTTCACTGTACACACTTGGCGGATAGCCACGCGTTACAGGAGGTTCGCCCGATGCAAGTCCAATCTCACGCTGTGCCATCGAAAAACGTGTAAGTGAATCCATCATCAAAAGCACATCTTTACCCTGGTCACGGAAATATTCCGCAATTGCCGTGGCGGTTTTGGCCGCCTTGTTTCTAATAAGCGCCGGTTTATCTGAGGTCGCAACAACTACAACGCTTCTCTTCATGCCCTCTTCTCCAAGGTCTCGCTCAATAAATTCCCTGACCTCACGGCCTCGCTCTCCGATAAGAGCAATAACATTTATGTCAGCCTTGGTATTTCTTGCAAACATACCAAGCAAAGTGCTTTTCCCAACACCCGAGCCGGCAAACACACCAATTCTCTGGCCTTTGCCAACTGTGATGAGTCCGTCCACAGCTTTAACGCCCAAAGGAAGGACTTCGCTAATGATTACTCTGTCCATTGGGTCAGGAGGAGCTGCTTCAACAGAATATTCTTTATATTCCGTGTCGTTTACCTCGCAGTTTATCGGTCTTCCAAGCCCGTCCAGTGTCTTTCCCAAAATATCATCACTTATTTTTACCTTTAACGGTGCATATGTATTTTCAACAATGCAGCCCGGGCCTATTCCTTCTGAATTTTCAAAGGGCATAAGAAGAATGCTCTGATCCCTGAATCCAACAACCTCCGCATACACGGATGTGTCATTCTCTCTCGAAAAAATCCTGCATACATCATTAAGATTTGCCTCGGGTCCGTACGATTCAATGGTAAGACCAACCATCTTCGATACTTTGCCAAGGCTTTTTACGTATGATTTATCTATTAAGTTTAGATATTTTTGAACATTTAAATGCACTACTCTTCATCCCCAACCGCACAGGCAAGAAGTCGTATCTCTTTTGTAAGATTCTCTAACTGAATGTCCAAACTGCAGTCAAACACACCAAAGTCCGTTTCAACGATGCAGTCGTTTTTCTTCATTGTTGCATCTTCCACAATATCGATATTTATTTCTTTTTTTGTGGCTCCAATAAGTTTTTCTTTATTGTCTCTTAAAAACAGAGCATCTTCTTTAGATACCCTGATAAGAAAATTCTTGCTGATATAATTTCCGTCTAAAACCGAATTGACAATATCAACAATGAGCTCCTTATTTTCTTCGCTGATTGCATGTGTTACGTCCATTACGACTTTCACAATTGTATCAACCAAAACAGGCTCCATTTCCTTTGATTTTGCCCTGTATTGTGCCTCAAGCTCCGAAACTCTCTCTTCGTATGCCTGATTTCTTTTTTCATCTTCTTTTGCGGCAGCTTCGTTGCCGTCTTTATATCCGTTGTTATACCCTTCTTCGCGGGCATTCACCATTATCTGTCTTGCCTGCTCTTCGGCATCGCTTATAATTGCTTTTGCATCAGCTTCCGCGGTAGAAAGTATTCTTTCCGCCTGCTCTTCAAAAGCAGACATATCAACCGAAGGTTCTTCCGACTCATTGCCGGACACAAGATTTTCTCCGGCATCGTCAATCTCGTTGTAGATAGCGTTTTCTGCATCATCGTAGCCATCGGAATCATTTGTATCATAAGAAGCCTCACCGTTTTCGTACCCTTCATTTTCTGAATAGTACGGTGAAGTTTCAAATGAATCGTTGTCATTTAAAGCATTAACCGCTTCAACTTTAGCTTTAATGATTTCATTGTAGTCAATAACCCTTTTATCTTCCGAATCCATCGAAACAAAAAAAGATTTTAAAACACTAGACAACTATCTCGTCACCTCCACCACGGGAAATAATGATTTCACCCGAATCTTCAAGCTTTCTGATGATATTAACAATCTTCTGCTGCGCTTCTTCAACATCCTTCATACGAACAGGTCCCATAAAGTCCATATCCTCTTTGATCATTGATGCAAGACGTGAAGATGTATTTCTGAATACCGCAGCCTGAACTTCTTCCGAAGAACCCTTGAGGGCAAGGCCAAGGTCGTTTTGGTCAACATCTCTGAGTACTCTCTGAATGGTCTTATCGTCAAGCGTAAGAATATCTTCGAATACAAACATCTTCTTCCTGATTTCGTCTGCAAGTTCCGGCTCTTCGATTTCCAGATTTTCCATGATATGCTTTTCAGTACCGCGGTCAACAGTATTAAGGATACCAACAATCGCGTCAACACCACCAACCTGCGTGTAATCCTGGTTAACAAGCGATGAAAGCTTTCTTTCAAGAACTCTTTCAACTTCTTTAATAACATCCGGAGATGTTCTGTCCATTTTAGCAATACGCTTTGCAACGTCCGACTGTTTGTCCATCGGAAGACTAGAAACAACCTGTGCAGCCTGATGCGCAGGTAAGTACGACAAAATAAGGGCTATCGTCTGAGGATGCTCATCCTGAATAAAGTTTAAAAGCTGAGAAGGATCCGCTTTACGCACAAATTCAAAAGGTCTGACCTGCAAGGAAGCGGTAAGCTTTCCAATAACGGTTTGCGCAGCATCTTCGCCCAAAGCCTTTTCCAAAAGGTTTTTAGCGTACCCGATACCACCTTCAGCGATATATTGTTGAGCAAGACAAACCTGGTAAAACTCTTCTATTACGTCTTCCTTTATCTGAGGAGCAACGCTTCTGGTATTTGCAATTTCAAGAGTAAGCGTTTCAATCTCCTCTTCCTTAAGATGTTTAAATATAAGTGAAGACTTTTCAGGTCCAAGTGCAATAAGCAAAACCGCCGCCTTTTGCACACCATCCATTCCTGCTACATCATCAGCCATAATTCCAATCCCTTTCTGAAACTAACAACAAACTAATCTAATCTTAATCCCAATCATCATTCAGCCAGTTACGCAAGAGCGAAGCCGCCGACTCTGGATTTTCCGTAACAAATTTTTCAACAGCCTTAAAGACTTCCGACTTACCGTCAATATCAATTTCTGATACTTTTTCAGCCTCAGCGGTTGCTGTAAGCAATGTATCAACGTTGAGTTCTGCATCGTTTTCAGTAACCTCAACAGGTCTTAAACTTCTCCAAAGAACAAATGCAAGAAGTAAAATTATTACTGCCGCAAGAATAATCGGAAGGTATGTAATAATCACAGATTCCGTTTCTTCAGAGTCGTTAAACATTGGTACCTGGTATGCAACAACAACAATATCACTGATACCCGTGGCAGCAATGAAAAGATTTGTAATGTCTTCATCCAAATCTTCAATCTTTGTTGTTGCAGCATTTGCAACCTTAAATTCATCCCATGTAAGGTCACCAAGCTGTTCTTGTGTCATATCGTCCTCGTTATATACAACGTACTGTGTAAGAACAATACCAACAGATGAATTATCTGTATCAAGAGTACCGCTTTCGCCGGTAGTCTTTGTAATAAGCGTGCTGTACGCATACTCAGTCTTTCTGATAGATACTTCCGTTGTGGAATCCCCACTTGTACTGATTGTGTATGTGGTGTCATCATCATTTGAATCTGTTCCCGGAATGCCACCCGTGTAGCTTCCGCCGCTCATTTTATATATGTATTCGTTTGCAATAACGTCATCATCGTTATAATTATATACATTTTCGGTATCCGTCGTGCTCCAGATAATTTCAAGTGCAGGAGAAACCGCAACGGCGCTAAAGTTTGGCAACCGGCCAACGAGGGACGAAACACCCTCTTTAATACTGTTTGTAAAGAGTTCCAAAATAGCTTCTCTGTCACTTACACTTAAGTCAACAATCGAAGATTCGCTGTCACCCTGAAAAATCGTGTTACCATTACTGTCAATGATAATAATACTGTTTGTGGTAGAGTTACCGACTGCGGCTGCAACATAATTGGCCATTGACGTACCTGCTCCCGTAGGAACTTCTGATGAAAGTTTTAATGTAATTGCAACAGAAGTCTCTTCATCTGAGTCAAGCACAGAAAGAGTCGAATCAGGAATACTGAATGTAACCTTTGCTTCATTAACAAATTCCAAATCCTCAAGGACACTCTTCATCTTGTCCTCAAGGTATTTTTGATAGAGTTTTTCTTTATCATCGGACGTTGTGCTAAACCCCCCGCCCAAAGCATCCGTGATTGATGTATAAGTGTAGCCCGATGCAGTATATCCGCTTTGTGCAATAGCGTATGTAGCTGTATTAAGCTGCTCTTCCGGAACATAAAAAGTAAGTCCGTCACTGCTTGTCTTGTATGTGATTGCTTCTTCGGTAAGCAAATCATCAATATCTGCAGCAGCTGTCGAACTTTCACAAGTAATGAGCTCCACATATGTTGTTCTTGTAAGAAACGCCACCATAACAATTATAGCTACAATAATAGCTGCAGTTATACTAAGAATAAGTATTTTCTGACGCTTCTCATACTTCTTCCAAATATCAACTATTCTTTGCCACGCTGCTTTAAGTCTCTGCACAATGGCATCCCTGTTAAATGGCATAACACAATCTTACCGCTATGCGGATTTCCTCCAAACAAATTCTAACCAACAAACCATAACCCGATAACTAAAAATAACCCCTGACTATACCTGAATCTGCATAATCTCCTGATATGCACTTAAAAGCTGATTCTTTACCGCAACCGTGTACTGTAAAGAAACCAAAGCCTTTTGCTGCGCGATCTGAACATCATGCGTATTATCCGCTAGTCCCAAAGCAAAATTAATTTCCGCTTCTTCCGCCGCATCCGTAAGCTCGTTTGTCTCAGAAACAAGTGAAAACGCCGAATTAAGAATGCTTGAAAAATCACTGTTTTCAGTAGCCGATATATTATTGTTATTTTCACTGGAATTATAATTAATTCCGGAAAGTTTTTCGAGAAGCGTGCTCTGCGCAACCGAACTCAAAGAACTAACGTCCATAATACCTCCAAAAAAAATATAACAACTTAAACCTTAACAGTTTACTGGCCGATTGAAATTCCTCTTGTTGCCATGCTCTTTGAAGCTTCAAATGCGGTAACGTTTGCTTCGTATGAACGTGTGGCATCAATAAGGTTGGTCATTTCTTCAACAACGTTTACATTTGGATAAGTAACATATCCGTTTTCGTCCGCATCCGGATGGTCTGGATCGTAAACCATGTTGAACTCACCATCGTTATCCTCAACAATAGCCGTAACTTTAACACCGTTACCGACCGTCCCCACCGTGCCCGACTGGTTTAATAATATATTCGCAAAGGACGAAGAATTCTTCTCCTGGAATACCACTGTTTTTCTGACATAAGGAGTACCGTCTCCCGTATCAGTTGTATTTACGTTTGCAAGGTTTTGTGAAATAACGTCTGTTCTTAATCTCTGAGCCGTCATTCCCGATGCACTAATATCAAAAGATGTAAAAATTCCCATTACGATGTCCTCCTATCAGGTTCTTACAATTGCAGCCTTAAGCATATCAAATTCATAGCTTATACTTTGAACAAGTTCATCATACAAGATTTGATTTGATGCAAGTTCCACGTTTTCCGTATCAATATCAACATTATTTCCGTCAAGCCTGTAATCAAGTTCAGACATATCCGTGTAGATATATCCGTTCAATTCATCCAGGTCAACATTTGAAACCATCTGATCCAAATTAGTTCCGGAAGATCCTGAAAGCTGTTGCTGTAAAACAGAAGTAAAAGAAATATCTTTTCTGCTGTAGTTAGGAGTGTCAACATTTGCAATGTTGTTAGACAAAAGATTATTTCTGGTCCATGACGCATCAGCCGCTTTATCCAATACGTTGATGTAATCATATGCATTACTAAAAATCATAAACGCCTTTCCTTTCCCAAACGTAGCCAAACCTACTTACCCAATGAATATTATAACGATATTGCATAAAAATAGCAAGCAAATTTTGTGGTTTGTATTAATAAAAATCACAATATCTTGTGTGCTTGTAAAAAAGCTATAAACTTTTATAAAAAAAATAATCACTTATAATCCTGTTAATACGCAAAAAAACTTCTTTTGGCAAATCCGTTTGCAAAAGAAGTTTTAAATCCGTTTATAACCTTACAAGTATTCTTTTCTACTTAATCGGCATGTATCCGTATTTTCTTAACCCAAAATTTTAAATAAAACTATTTTTCGTTTAAAATATCAAAAAGGTTCTGATTAAGGACATTTATATACGTGCCCTTTGCACCTGCGGAGTGCGATTCAATAACTCCCGCACTTTCAAGTTTTTTAAGGGCATTAACTATTATTGAACGTGTAATGTTATGTTCTTTTGAAATCTTACTTGCAACAATCGAACCGGAAAATCCCTCAAACTTTGAAAATACGGATTTAACCGCCATAAACTCAGAATAAGAAAGACTTTCAAATGCAGTTTTAGCAAGATCCGACTGTCTGTCAGCTTCTCTTTCTTCCTCACTTACCGCTCTTAAGGTTTCAAGCCCGACAACGGTTGCACTGTATTCAAGTAAAATAATATCATCAACAGAATATTCGGTATTTTCTCTGTAAATGAATAAAGTTCCAAGTCTTTCACCGGTAACGACAATCGGGATAATTACGGCTCTGTATCTCTTTGCGACCAAGTCGCTAAATCCAAGAATCGCAAGGTTTACGTTTTCTTTCGTGGATAAAACATTTAAAAATCGCTCATTCAAGCCACTGTCCAAAAAATCGCCTTTATTTACCAAAGCAAGAGAATCCATGGTCTCAACCGACGGATTCTTGCCAAGCCCCAAAACTTTTCCTTTTTTACTTAAAACCATCACTTCAGAGCCGCTAATTTCTGAAATAACCTTAGAAAGCTCATCAAAAGCAATCTTTGAATCACTGTTGTTAAGCAATCTGTTGATTTTTCTGGTTTTATCAAGTAGTTCTAGACTCATAATTCACCCTAAACATTTATTTCTCTGAATTTGCGTCCTCAACATATCCGCATGAAGGATCTGAGCATACATGCTTCTTCCCCTTTTCAACCATATATTTTCCGCAAACCGGACACTTTTTCTCAATAGGCTTTGACCAGCTCATAAAATCACATTCCGGATTAGACTCGCAACCATAGTATCTTCTGCCCTTCTTAGAACGTCTTATAACAACATCCTTACCGCATTTTGGACAAGTTACGCCAATCTTCTCAAGATAAGTTTTTGTATTTCTACACTCAGGGAAGCCCGGACAAGCAAGGAACTTTCCGTTAGGTCCGTACTTAATGACCATCTTTCTTCCGCAGTTTTCACAAATTACATCTGTCTCTTCATCATGTATTTCAATCTTTTCAAGTTTCTCTTCGGCCTCCTTTACGGCGCTCTCCAAATCAGGATAGAAATTTTCAATGATGCTCTTCCACTTACATTCACCAACGCTGACACTGTCCAAAAGGCCTTCCATTGTGGCTGTAAAATCTGCATCAATAATTGACGGGAATGCCGTCTTCATGATTTCATTTACAGCTTCACCGATTTCTGTAACAAAAAGGTTTTTTTCCTCTTTTGTAACATAACGTCTTGCAATAATGGTTGCAATTGTAGGCGCATATGTACTTGGACGACCAATCCCAAGTTCTTCCAGAGTTCTTACCAAAGATGCTTCCGTATAATGAGCAGGAGGCTGTGTAAAATGTTGCTTTTCATCAAGCTTCACAAGCTTAAGCTTATCTCCCGCTTTAAGAGAAGATAATACTTTTCCGGACTTATCCTTTTCTTCTGCATCTGCGTTATATACAGATAAGAAACCGTCAAATTTAAGCTCTGAAGATGATGCGTTAAATGTCTGGCTGCCGGCACTTATCTTAACCGAAATCGTATCATATTTTGCATTTTCCATTCTTGATGCAACAAATCTCTGCCAGATAAGCTTATAGAGTCTGTATAAATCTCTTGGAAGATCATTTTTTACCATATCAGGGGTAATTGTAACATCGGTAGGACGGATTGCTTCATGAGCATCCTGAATCTTACCCTGCTTTTTACCCGCATTTTCGCCGGTAAGAAGATAATCCTTACCGTACTCATTTTCAATGTATGCATTAACCATATTAAGAGCTTCATCCGCAATACGCGTGGAATCAGTTCTTAAATACGTAATAAGCGCAACGGTACCTTGTCCTTTAATATCAACACCTTCGTAAAGCTGCTGGGCAACTCTCATGGTCTTTGATGTTGCAAAGTTAAGTTGCTTTGAAGCTTCCTGTTGCATTGTTGAGGTTGTAAAAGGAAGCGGTGGTTTCTTTGCTCTTTCAGATTTTTTTACATCGCTTACCAAAAAGTTTCCTTTTTTAACATCTTTTATGATTTTATCAAGATCTTCTTTGCTTTCAATTCCGCCAAGTCCCGTTGCTGGAACGCAAAGCTTTGCACTGAATTCCTTCTTTGCGGACGTCTCTAAAACCGCATCCAAAGTCCAGTATTCTTTTTCAATAAAAGCATTAATTTCAGCTTCTCTGTCACAAATAATACGTAAAGCAACACTCTGCACACGGCCGGCACTGAGACCACGCTTTACCTTTTTCCACAAAAGCGGACTGATAGAATAACCCACCATTCTGTCAAGAACACGTCTTGCCTGCTGGGCATCCACAAGATTCATATCAATTTTTCTTGAATGCTTAAGAGATTCTTTTACCGCATTTTTCGTGATTTCATTAAATGTAATCCTCTCCATCTTGTCATCATCAAGCTTTAAAGCCTTCGCAAGATGCCACGAAATCGCTTCACCTTCACGGTCCGGGTCAGTCGCTAGATATACAACATCTGCTTTTTTCACATATCTCTTAAGTTCGGCAAGTTTATCACCCTTACCTCTTATTGTTATATATTTAGGCTCAAAATCATTTTCAACATCAACACCCATTGTACTTTTAGGGAGGTCTCTTATATGTCCGTTAGAAGCGGTAACAGTATAGTTATCTCCGAGGAATTTCTTAATAGTCTTAACTTTAGCAGGAGACTCCACAATTACAAGATATTTTTTAGCCATAAAATTCACCTCTATCATTGCCAGCATACTCAATTGGCATAGTTGATCCGGTACTCAGACATTTTTTCTGCAATAATAGCCCTTAGAAGGCTGCTCAATAAATCCTTCAATTTCAAGTCGCGAAAGGCATTCCAAAACCCTATTTTCCGGAAGCCTTGTATTTCTGATTATTGTACCAATGTCTGTAGGTAACAAATCGCAATTATTATATACAAGTCTATTTTCATTTGCAAGTGTTATGGAATCATTTTTTGTTTTACGATACATATAAGCCGCAATTTTAAGTTCCTCTCCGTACACATCCCCAATATCCGTAATAAGCCCCGCGCCCTGCTTTATAAGTTCATTGCAGCCGTCACTGTACGGATCTGTCGCTCTTCCGGGCACCGCATAAATATCATTTCCTTTTTGTAAAGCCCATTCAACAGTAATATAAGTTCCGCTTTTCTTTTTAGCCTCCACAACCACGAGTTTATCGGACAAGGCACTGATTATGCGGTTTCTCTTTGGAAAATGCCAGCTTAATGCTTTAACTCCCACCGGATATTCGGAAATAACACTTCCGTTTTTGATAATTCTGTCAAAAAGGATTTTATTACTAAACGGATAGCATAGATCAAGACCGCAGCCCAAAATTGCATACGTAAGGCCACCACAATCAAGCGCACCCTTATGACATGCACCGTCAATTCCAACCGCCAGGCCACTTATAACAGTTTTACCGACAATCGCAAAATCAAGCGCTAAATTATATGCCATACTTTTTCCGTATTCAGTACAACTTCTTGCTCCGACCATTGAGATATTATCAGGCGAAAGTAAAGGTCTCTTCCCTCTGTAAAATAAAACCTTTGGCGGATCGCTAAGTCCGACAAATTCAGGAAAAATGTTCTCTCCTTCATGCATCATATGAATACCAAGTCTCCTTGATTCATCCATATTTTTTAAAAGTTTTTCCCTGTTTTTGCAAAAATTCAGAATTTCAATTTCCTTAGGCTTTAAGCCGTTTATCACATAACTCTCATCCTTTGCTTCATAAATATATTGCGGGTCTTTGTAAAGCTTTATAGCCTTTTCGGCAAGCGTTTCGCTAACCCCAAATACCTCCGCATAAAAATACCAATAGAAATTATATTCCTCCAAATTTATCCTCCCTTATCAAAATAAAAAGGCGTGCCACAAAACGGCACGCCTCATAAACAATTTACTAATCCAGATTAAAGAGCGTTCGGGACATAATTCTTACAACCTTCGTATCCGAAGCGCCCCTTGAATCCCTAACCTTTATTTCAATATCTATAAACCCTTTATCAGTACCAAATACCGCATTGTATTCGGCAGAACCCACCGCAAATGTAATTGTGGATGTTTCTCCGTTATAAATGTAATTCGACGAACTAAACGTCGATATGGCTGTATTAACGCTGTCATTTGTAACAACACCCTCAGAGCCTGTTCTTAACCAGGTAATACCGCCTCTTGTAAATCTTCCCAAATGAGAAATAATTTCACTTTCTGATGAATACATGTTCTGTAAAATCTCTCTTGAAGAAAGATCCGCATCATACGCTTCATATTCAAGCACAATATCAATACCTTCCGTAGCATAGAAGATATAATCATAATCCGAGCTTCCCGTCGCGTTATAAGCATTTGTAACGGTGATTTCAGGAATATTGTTACCTGCATTTGCAGCTTTAATGATTGTGTTAACAAAAAGCTGCATTTCTGCTTCCGAAGTGATTGATGAGTGTCCGGCACCGGTATATGTAATATTATCTTTAGAATAGATATAATAATTATTACGTCCGTCACCCTGAGTATTTATGAAATACGAATTTGTCGTACTTCCCATCGTAAACCAAACCGTTATATCATCATCCTCTAAATCAAGCTGATAATACTGCTCATGTGTTGCCGATATGGCGATTGAATCATAATCGACATTATACGGATACATTGTAATCTGACCGGAATTGGTTTTATTCGCAAGATATGAGTAATTATTCACAACACCATCCGAATATCCTCCGGAATAGTACATGGCATATGTATTTGCACTTGTATCATCCCATCTGATTAACTGGCCGTTTGTCATGCCGTAATATGCTTCCGTAATTTCATTACCGTTTTTATCATATACAGCATCATACAATGAACCTTCAAGTTTGCTGTAATATTCATATCTGTCCATACCAAACAAATCAGCAAGCTCAATTGTAAACTCGGACATTATTGTTTGTTCACTTTTATTATCCGGCTTATAGAAATAAATATCATCATGAGTAAGAAGCATTGAATATCCGGCATTTATATAATCCTTGATTGCATCAACCGCTCCGTAATCATTACAAATATCATCATACAAATACATATCTCCAAAGCCGATAACTACCATGCTGTAATTTGCCACAAGATAATTATACTCAGCTACATATTCATAAAATTCAAGGTCCGTATCGGCATCTTCATATGCAACATACGGTTCTTCTTCAAATATTGATTCAAAATCACCGGCTACCATCTTTGAAATGGAGATATTAAAATTAATTCTTTTCTTTGCTTCATCAAGATAATTAAGGAAGGTGCTTCCTGTCATATCAAGAGTCATGGTTCCGGACTTTTCAGGATAAATCTGTAAAACATTAACATACGTCGTCTCGCCCTTAATGGCAATACTTCCGGTTTTTGAAACAGCCTCATTCAAAACATTTGAAGATACACCTTTTACAACAACCTTATAATAAAGGAAGCCGTTATAATCATCCGCAACGTTCATGTTAAATGAAATTTGCTTTAATACTTCATTTTCATCCGTTGTGACGGTTTTAGAATATAGAAGTTCATTATCGTCATCATAACTACCTTCCTCATCAAATCGCCCGTTCCCGTCTTTATCTACCAAAAGTTCGACTAAGTATGTAGAACTTGTCGTACAGGAAAATGATACATTAAACTGATAACCCGCTGAAACATCAACAAAGCATTCTTCTGAAACAATGCCGTCTGAATCATATGTAAATTCAGGAATAATATTTGTGTAATCACCATCCCCTTTGTTATCATAATATACGGTAAAGCTTACAAAGCTCAAAGAATCATTCTTCACGTAATCAAGTAATTTTGTTTGCGCACTTGTCATATTCATTACATTTGAATATGAAGCAATCTTACTAACCAAATTATACATATTCGACGTTGGATAGCAGACTGAATTACTGTATACGGTATTTGCCATTACAACAGGTTTACCCGTATCGGCAAAATCAATTATCTCCTGCATCTTATCTTCAACAAGATCATTATCGGAATATCTCGCAACAGAAATTGATACGCCTGTTGCTTTACCTGTAAACATACCGATCCGATCACTTATCTGTACAACAGAATCACCATATGCAAGATAAACATAACCGTTAAGAGATGAATCGTTATATCTTGTTGCGCCGGAACTGTTTGTATTCATAAGACCTGTATTTGCACCTATTATTACAATATCATAGTCTGCAATAACATCAACATTCATACAGTTATATTCAAACGTCGCAAGGGTTGTTACCTCAATATAAGTCGATGCATCTTCCACGCTTGTCCATGACGAATAAGAGCTAAAGCCCAAATATTTTCCAAGTAATTTAAGATTAGACAAATCATCATATAAATAATCTCTGCATGGCTCAATTTCAAGGACTTTAACCTTACTTATAACTTTTGTGGAAGGCTCTGTTTCACCAAGTCCAAGCATGTATTTTAAAATATCATTTATTGTATAGGTTCCGCTATCACCAACTTCACGGTCCGATGCTCCCGTTGAACTGTATGTGGCAGGACTGTCATTTGCAAGTCCAAGTAACGTTGCAATATAATTGTTATCATTTATTGCATATACGTAATTATATACATGGCCGTTAGAAATCACAGTGTTTACACTGTTACTAAAAAAAGAACTGTTAGACCATGTTTGATAATATCCGTCAAAATAACTTCGACTCCACCAGCCGTAATAATAGGTACCCGAAACATAGAAGGCAGGTGATGCAAGGCCGTTAGATGCCGTATAACTGTATGTTCTCCACCCGGATGTGTAAGTATGAGCCAAATTATTACTTAACATATATTGATAATAATTCGGAACATCCACATATGCACCGATTGATGAAATCCACATGCTGATTGAAGAATCCGTGTCATTTGAACTCATTAGCATAAAGCTGCAAAATTTTGAAATATTGTAGTTAGACTTAACCCAGCTTTCAATACACATAATTGAAGATACAGGCTGATATGCGGTATGAGAATTTCCGGAATAAATGTAATTAATTAATTTTTCCGCAAGTTCCCAGGATATATCATTATATACCCCGTTAATTTTACTTGAACCGTACGAATATGTTGTTCCGGTTGTTCCCGAACCAAATGTTGAGCCGTTTAAAAAACAGTTCCACTGATTAATTGAACTTATTCTGTCACCGCTTTGACTTGAAACAAAAACCAAATCATAATCAAACGCACCGTCACCGTCAGCATCAAGAAAACTGCTGTTACGTTCATATGCAGTCTGCAACCCGGCAGGCGTATATGTATCAACCTCTATATGAGTTGAAAAGTATTCGTAATAATTTGGATATGTATCAGAATCTATTACAGATTCAAGAAGATAATTAGGATATTCGCATGTATATGTTCCGTCAGTCGTATTGTAATAAACATATAAAGAAATTCCAAGATTGGCAAGAATACCGCCGCCCTGGCCGCAATATACCTTTTGATAATCTCCTTCTGTGGTATATCCGTTCCTTGATTTGTAATATGTAAATATTTCTTCGGCATGAGCGTTAACATATTCCTGAACTTCCGTATCAGCGCACACGACGTTCATTGAACTTGCCTCCTCAAAAGGAACAATTTCAAGAATTTTTAAACTGCCTTTGCTGTTGTAGATATTAGTAAGAACAGGAGCAAGGCTCTGCTTTTCCGTATAAGTAATTGCCGTTTCGTTATTAATTGAATCCGTCGCCGCATAAGCAGTTTTTGTTTTTCCAACATAAACCGCTCCAATCATTCCGACTAACAATACTACACACAAAGTCACCGATATTACTGTTCTTTTAAGCCAATTCTCATTCTGTTTTCGGCTTCCGTATCTATACCTCATAACATACCTCCATGCCTACACATAAAGCAAAACACCCAATCTATCAAAATAATTATACATCATAACAAATATTTTATCAACACCACAAATTATCAATTCTGTATGCAATCGCCTGCAAAATATGTTCTTCTTTTATATCGGCCGAGTCTTCTAAGTCAGCAATTGTGCGGGCCACCTTAATTATCTTGTAATATCCCCTTGTGCTTAAATCATATTTTTCATATATCAAATCCAAAAGTTTTTCTTCTTTTTCTCCAAGTTTGCAATACCTTTGGAGCATTTTGAAATTCATTTTTGAATTATATAAAATAATTTTTTGATCATTTACGCTTTCATCCTGCTCATTTTCGTGTTTTAAAAAGTCTTTATATCTTTCCTCCTGTACTTCCCTCGCCTTTACAACCTTTTTCAGAAGTTCTTTACTGCTGTATTTTCCACCCTTATTAATCTCTTTAATATCTGTTTTGTACATACTTACGCAAAGATCGATTCTGTCCAGTACCGGTCCTTTTAACTTTTCCATATATTTTTTTACATCTGCATCCGTGCACATACATTTATTTCTGTCAGGATAATACCCGCATCTGCAGGGATTGGTTGCAGCCACAAGCATAAAATCTGACGGATAATTGTAATTTGCATCATTTCTTGAGACGTTTATTTCTCCGTTTTCTAAGGGCTGTCTTATATAATCCACGGTTTTTCTGCTAAATTCTGCAAATTCATCCAAAAACAAAACACCTCCGTGGGCAAGTGTTACCTCTCCGCATTTAGCCTTATATCCGCCACCCACAAGCGCCTGAGGTGTGATATTGTGATGCGGTGTTCTGTAAGGTCTTGCACGAATTAATCCATTCATTGATTTATCGCCAAAAACGCTATATATCTTTGTTACTTCAATACTCTCTTCAAGGTTCATGGGTGGAAGAATTGAAGGGATTCTTTGTGCAATCATGCTTTTGCCTGCACCGGGAGGCCCCACAAGCAGCAAATGATGCGCTCCTGCGGCCGCAATAAGTGCAGCCCTTACAGCATTCTCCTGGCCGCAAACATCCAAAAAATCCGGATATTTTACAGCCGTCTCTTCATCTTTGTTTATTTCAATTTGATTGTTTTTATATCCATTATTTGTAAGTTCAACAAAATCCTTTATGTTTTTTACTCCAATAATCTCAACACCGTCAATCGCGAGTGCTTCCTTAACATTTTCATATGGCATGATAAAACGTTTTATATTTGTTTCTTTCGCCATTATTATCATTGGCAGAATCCCTTTTATTTTTCTAAGCTGCCCGTCTAACGAAAGTTCCCCGGCAATCATTGTATTTTCAACGCTTTTCTTATTAATTACGCCCATTGAGACAAGTAAACCCGCAGTTATTGCAAGATCAAACCCTGTTCCTTCTTTTCTTTCATTTGCAGGCGTTAAGCTAACCGTTATTCTGTTTGGAGGAAGATGATAGCCGGTGTTTTTAAGCCCTGAACGTACCCTCTCTCTGGATTCTTTTATCTCCGAGTTTAAAAGTCCAACCATATCAAAAACAGGAAGCCCCTGACTTATATCAACTTCCACGTCCACTTTTCTTGCCTCAATACCTCTTATTGTGGCACTTATAATACTGCAAAACATACATCACCTTATTAATTTACCCATAATCTATTCCCACAAAAAACTATATGCGCATATTTTTCACCGGTCAATCAAATAAATATAACAAAACCGTTATAACAAAAAACACCTGTCCGCAGTTAGTCAGACAGGTGTTTAATATATACAACCAAACCTCTATACATATTAAATTTAACTTATTTTTGCTCTGACATTATTAAGTACTGAATCAAAAAGAGCATCGCCATTGACTGTCCGTACGGCATTGGTCTAAGCGGAATTTCTTTATAAAAATCCTTGCTTTCTCTGCCCATTGGCGTACCATACGAAACCATTCCCAAAACGCCGTCAAAACTAACAAAATCAATGATTGGCTTTACTGCTTTTAATGCTGCATCTCTTGCATCTTCTCCCACGATTTTTTGTTCGTATGCCTTTAATATACCGTATCCAAATCCTGCAGTAGCGCTTGCTTCAAGGTAAGATGTTTTATCATCCACAAGCGTATGCCACATGCCGGATTCATCCTGATATTTACAGAGTGCGGCTATCTGGCTCATCAAGTACCCCTCTAAGATTTTCTTTTCTGCGTAATCAAGAGAAAGTATGGAGAAAAGCTCCGGAATTGCCATTGTTATCCAGGAATTTCCGCGTCCCCAGAAAGCCTCCGCAAAATTATGTCTGCCGATAAAAGTAAAGCCGTGATACCAAAGTCCTGTTTTTTTATCGCTTAAATAACGGGCGTGCAGGAGAAACTGATACTTCGCCTCCTCAACCCACTTTTTGTTTCCCGTTGTTTTTCCTCTGTTTGCAAGAAACAATACCGCCATAAAAAGCGTATCATCCCAAAGTTCGCCGTGATTAAGCGTATCAGAAGTAAGATGTTGGAATCCGCCTTCCTCAGTCTTTGGAAGTCCCGTCATTAAATAATACGCCCACTCATCCATCAGATTTTCATAAAACGCCTTGTTTTCTTTGTCATATTCATATACAAAACTAAGCGCAAGAAGAGGCGCCGTTGTATTTATGTTTTTAGCCGGAAAACCAATACCAATCTGTCTTTTATAGTACGAAAGAAGGATATCGAGTGCCTCCTTATCATGAAGTTTTGAATACATCTTCCAAAGCCCGTAAAGGCCAACACCCTGCGTCCACTCCCAGTAACGGTAAAGTTTCGGGTCATCACCCGCAAGGTTCTTGCTTTGAAGGTTCTTCATAAACTCTTCATCTTCATCATCCAAGGTTGTAGCGAAATTCGCCGTTAAAAGTTTTAATTTATCTTTTGCAAGTTGTGTATAATCTGTCTGCATATTTACCTCTTAATCACCGTTTACAATGGTAACTTTTCTCTCAAACGGAATGAAATCCGTATAATAAAGTGTGAACCTTTCGGGATTAACCGCTTCGCTGCCAAATTTGCCGTTTATGTACTCATGCTCAGCAAAGCCGGTGCCAACAGTGATGTAGCTTTCATCGGTCTCAAAGACGGAATATCCACCGCCTGATATCATTATATTCCCTGCCGTTGCAGGTATTTTTGCATTATCGTTTTTAACTATATTTGCACCGCTTTCCGAAATTTCAAGTCTAAACGGAGCATTTTCAACACCGTATGCCTTCATTTCAATCTCAAGGCCGCGCCAAATCTCTCTTACATATACTTCTATTGTAATGTCGGGACCATATTTCTTTTCTCTTAAAGAATGGTCCATCTTCCACCAGTCAGATGTCTGCGGTGGCTCCTCAAAAGGCAGGTAATACCAACCCTTCATAACTTGTTTAAGATAATATGTATTTTCATCTATCTTTTCAATTGTTTCCGGAACAAACGCTCTGTGTTCACAGAAGCTTCCGCCAATCTTAAAATTAAAGTCCATATTTTGACCGGAAAAGTATAAGAAATTGCTTACGCCGGCCATTATGGTAAATGAAAACTCATCATGTCTGACTCTTGCAATCTTTGATTCTTTATAAAACGCCTTATATTCCTTTGGCTCAAAGACCTCACTGTATTCACATTCAACCAAATCCGGGTCTAACATGAAAGATACAAGTATATCCGGAGTTGAAAGATTGTATTTATCAATAAGTTCAAATATAAAGTTACAATAACCAAGGTATTTACTGTTATTTTCCCAAATACCCATTCTCAAATACTGAAGATAATAATCCTTTGGATAAATCCTGTTTCCTTTATCCTGTCTTGTAGAATTCATTGTAAATATGGATCCGTCAGGTTCAATGTATGTAAGCATCATATCCATATTTTTGCGGGCATATTCAAAATATTTATCATCACCCGTAAACATTGCAAGAGTTAGCATTGCATCATTATTTATTCGGTTGTAATTACCCGTTGAACGCTCTGCAAATTCTCCGTCTTCATTACAGTCAATGCCTTCGTTTAAGTATTTTTGTGCATGATCATAAAGCGATTTGTCTCCAAGGAAATCTCCCGCATCCATAAGATTTGACGCAATTGCCCATCTGTGGTTCGGAGTATGGAAACCGCCAAGTTTAAGGCCGTTTGCCGCTTCTTTAATAATATCGCTTAATTCATAATAAATTATCCCAAAAACATCTTTTAAATCCGCGTCATCCTGTTGTGTCATATTAGCCTTTAACGTAACATCATGCATGAGTCTTGCTGCAGGAAGAAGCTTTTTAACAATAAAAGCCGTATCGGGCGCAGACTCAAAGTTACAGTCAATATAATCAAAAAGTCCGCTTTCATGCTGAACGCGCTTAATATATTCAAGTCCGTTTAAAACACTTTCAGAAACCGTTTCGTCATGATAATATTTGCTTTCTTTATTACAAAAGGCCGCAATCATAGATACAACTCTATATGCGGCAAATTTCGCTTCTATTAAGCCTTTTGGATTTACAAAGCCACCAAAATTCTTGTTTGTTCTGTCTTTTATCTGAATCTTAAGACTCTTTGCAACACGCTTGTCAGTGTCTCTAATAATTCGTTCGTAATGCTGTCTCATAATTTCCTATTCCTGCGTATATCTTCGTCTTAATTTTTCATACTCTTTCGTTATTTGAAGCAACACGTCCTGATCGCCGTTCATGTTGTCAGGATGGAATATTTTCATGAGGTCTTTGTATCTTCTCTTAAGAGAACTGAGACCGCTACATCCTGCAAAAAACGAGCTCACAACCGTCATTCCGTTATCTTCTAATGACTCTGTATTTGTATACACATTTTCCTGAGGCCTTGAATTAAGGAGCTTTCTGAAGTTTCTCTTTTGTGATTCAAAGAATTCCTTATCATTTTGAAGTTTCTTCTGATCATCAGCAAGTCTTTTTGTTTCTCTTTCAAGCAAAGACCACTTATTGTTAAATTCAGTCTTTTTTCTTTCAAGTCTCTCTTCTTTGGACGCAATAATAGAAAGCTGTTCTTTTCTCACAGCTTCAAACTCTTTCTTTTCCTTTTCGAGATTGCGTTGAAGAGCTTCTAGCTCTTGCTTTTCTTCCTTGAGACGAACACTTTCTAAAAACAGCCAATGCTTTGTTTCTTCCGGTGGATCATCATCAATATCGTAAACAAAATTCACCTGATCGCTCATTGTACCGCCATTTTCCATAATTAAACTTCCTTACTTTACTCTCTGCACTTAAGTATATCACCAACCCCCATACCTTTGTCAATTCTTATATGCAATTCTTGTTTAGGATGAGGAGCGCTGTACATTTGGTTGCCCAAAGAGTCCCTGATTTCAAGCACTTTAACGGGTACATCTTCACCGCTTGGCTTCATTACTTCGATTTCGTCTCCAATACAGAATTTGTTACGCTGTTCAATAACTGCCAAGCCGTCGTCATCTATATTATACACCATTCCAAGATATGTGTAACCCTTAATGTATGTATTACTGTCATAAATTTGTGCTTCGTCTGTCGGTTTACCGTAAAAAAAGCCTGTTGTGTACTGTCTGTAAGTACATTTTTTAATCATCTCTTTGTATTTTTCGATATTGGCTTCGTACAACTTTGGATCCTTTAAGTAATCGTCGATAGCCATTCTGTATGTTCTTGCAACAGTAGCCACATAAAGAGCGGTTTTCATTCTTCCTTCAATTTTGAAGCTGTCAATTCCGGCTTCAATCAAATCAGGGATATGCTCAATCATACAAAGGTCTTTTGAATTAAAGATGTATGTGCCTCTCTCATTCTCAAATACAGGCATATATTCACCCGGCCTCGTTTCCTCAACAAGAGCATATTTCCATCTGCACGGATGTGTGCACGCACCTTGATTTGCGTCTCGCCCCGTAAGGAAATTTGAAAGCAAGCATCTTCCCGAATATGATATGCACATTGCACCGTGAATAAACGTTTCAATTTCCATATCCTCAGGGATATTTTCCCTTATTTCTTTTATTTCTTTAAGAGAAAGTTCTCTTGCGGTTACAACTCTCTTTGCGCCCTGATTGTACCAGAAATTAAATGTTCCGTAATTTGTGTTGTTTGCCTGCGTGCTTATATGACGTTCAATTTCCGGCGCCAGTTCTTTTGCAATGGTAAAAATTGCAGGGTCTGCAATTATAAGCGCATCCGGCTTAATTTCATTTAACTCAAGTATATATTCCTTAACACCCTCTAAATCATAATTATGAGCAAGTATATTTACCGTTACATAAACCTTTACGTTATGTTCATGCGCAAATAATATACCCTCTTTCATATCTTCTTTCGAGAAATTCTTTGCATTTGCACGAAGACCGTATACATCACCTCCAATATATACTGCGTCTGCTCCGTATATTACTGCTGTTTTTAAAACCTCCAAGCAACTGGCCGGTATAAGTAATTCTGTTTTTCGCATTTAATCAATCCTTTTTGTAACTTAAAGTAATTCCGTCGCCTATTGGAATAAGCGTGGTGGACAAATTTTCATTATGAATAAGTAAATCAATATATTCTCTCATTCTTGCATGTATGGTTCTGTCTCGTCTTTCATTTACAAACCTTGAAAGAGTAAGGTCACCTTCAAGCAAGACATTATCAGTAATTAAAGCACTTCCTTCATCCATTAACTTAATGACTTTCGGAAGATAATTTACATACTGGGCCTTTGCCGCATCCATAAAAACAAACTGATATTTGTCATTCAGGTTATCCAAAACCTCTAAAGCATCACCCTTTATGATATTTATCTCAGAAAAAAAACCTGCCGCTTTAATGTTCTTTGATGCTTCCAAAAACCTCGGCTCAAAGTCTTCCACAGTCGTTATTTTAAAAGGCTTTCCACTTTTTTTAAGATGTGTAGCCATGAGCAATGATGAATACCCCGTGGCCGTTCCAAGCTCCAAAATATTTTGCGGCGAAAGCATATCCAACATCACTCTTAAAAAGCTTTCCATCTCTTTTCTGATTATCGGAACACCATTTTTTATGGCATCTTCTTCAATTTTGCATAAAAAAGCCTCATTCTCAGATGCAACCGATCTAAGATACGAGGCTATGTGGATATCGTATATCATACTTATCACTCCGAAGTCTGTGTGCTTAATGTTTCAATAATATCTTCGGGACTCATGGAGGTATTAAGCTCAAATGTACCTGCGTAATACTCTCCTTCGTAAAGAAATGTCTGAAGCATAAATGCATACACACTTTCAATTAATCCGTTTTCTTTAAGTATGGTTGCAATTTCTTTGGTTGTGGCACCGCGGGGAACGGTAATTGTTACATCTTCTCCCGGTTCTTCTTCAACTCCGTTTTCTGTAAATACAACTTTACCAAAATCGTAAGCTTTCAAAGAAAAATAATAAGTCGCCAAAAAAACCACAACTAAAACCAATATTCCAAGTACAATGCGAAGAGCCGTGGTTGAAGTTTTCCTTGCAACCTTGGCCTTCTGCTGTGCACTCATTGTCTTTGTTTTTTTCGTTTTTCTTACATTACTGTCAGCCATTGTTTTAGTCTACTTCCATAATTATTGGCAAAATCATTGGACTTCTTCTTAAGTTTTGCCATAAATAGCTACTTAAAGTATCTCTGACAATCATCTTAATTCTGCCCCAGTCGGATATGCCGTTATCAACGCAATCCCATACAGCATCCTGTACAATATTATGAGCTTCCTCAAGAAGGTTTTCAGCTTCCCTTACATATACAAAGCCTCTTGAAATAATATCCGGGCCTGCAAGAAGCTGGTTTGTATATTTTTCAAAAGTCATTGCAACAATGATAATACCATTTTCGGCAAGGTTTTGTCTATCTCTTAATACAATATTGCCAACATCACCGACACCCAGACCGTCAACCATTACGGCTCCGGCAGGGACTTTTCCGATAATTTCTCCCGACTTCTTTGTAAGAGAAAGCACATCGCCCGATGTAAGTATAAAGATATTGTCTTTATTAATTCCCATATCCGCAGCAAGTTCCGCCTGTCCCATAAGGTGACGGTATTCGCCGTGTACAGGGATTGAGTATTTCGGCTTAACAAGTGAATAAATAAGCTTTATTTCTTCCTGACACGCATGTCCTGAAACATGTGTATCATGAATGATAACCTTTGCGCCCTTCATTGAAAGTTCATTGATAACCTTTGTTACAGCCTTTTCATTTCCCGGAATAGGAGATGAACTGAATACAATCGTATCACTAGGCTTAATTGTAACTTTCTTGTGGATTGAAGCTGCCATTCTTGAAAGTGCAGCCATCGACTCGCCCTGGCTGCCCGTTGTAATAAGAACAAGCTGATTATCAGGGTATTTGTTCATTTCATCAATATCAATCCAAGTACCCTGCGGCATGTTTAAATATCCTAATTCGCCTGCGGTTGCCATTACGTTAACCATACTTCTTCCTTCAACCACAACCTTACGACCGTACTTAGCCGCAGTGTTTACAATCTGTTGAACTCTGTCAACGTTTGAAGCAAATGTTGCAACAATAATTCTGTTATCTAGATTTTCAGCAAAAATATGCTCAAATGTCTCGCCAACTTTCTTTTCGGAAGGGGTAAAGCCCGGTCTTAAAACGTTTGTACTGTCGCAAAGAAGGGCAAGTACCCCCTTCTTACCAAGCTCGCCAAAACGGGTTAAATCAGTTGTTTCACCAAACATCGGCGTATAGTCAATTTTAAAATCACCTGTGTGAACAATCACTCCTGCAGGTGTTGTGATTGCAAGGCCGCAAGCATCTGCTATACTGTGGTTTACCTTGATGAATTCAACTTTAATGTTTTCACCAAAGCTTACAGTCTGACCATACTTAACAACGTGACGTTCAACCACGTCTTCAATTTCGTGTTCTGCAAGCTTACCTCTGATAAGTCCGTCAGTAAGCTTAGTCGAAAATATTGGTTTGTTAATTTCCTTAAGAACATACGGTATGGCACCAATATGATCTTCATGTCCGTGCGTAATAACGTAACCAAGGATTTTATCCTGATTTTCCTTTAAAAACGTGATATCGGGAATAACCAGGTCGATACCAAGCATATCGTCTCCCGGGAACGCTAAACCACAGTCCACAACAATCATTTCATCCATATACTGGATTGCTGTCATGTTCATACCGATTTGTTCAAGTCCACCCAGCGGAATAATTTTCACCGGTTCCAAAACGGTTTCTGTTTTTTTAGTTGTCCTCAAAATATATACCTCCGTACATCTGTACAAAAATTATGTTTATCACTCAATGTCGAACCCTTCGACAATCTCCTTAAAAACGCCCATTACAGCATTTAATTCATCCTTATCCTCTACAATTTCATAACATGCATCTTCGTCAGTCGGCAAAGAAACATCTTTTAAAATGTAAGCTTCAGATTCTTCTTCACCTTCATCAACGGCAACAAGCAAATAATCAACGTTATTTACCCTTGTCTGTTCAACAACGTCAAATTCAATATTTTCTCCCGACTCCGAGTCAAAGAAAGTAAGTCTGCTACTCATTTTTTAAATTATTCCTTTCCCTGTCAAGATAACTTTGCAATATGAGTGAGGCGGCAACGCTGTCCACGTGCTCCTTCCATTCAGCCTTTTTAAGCCCCGCCTCGGCCATTGCGTTGTTAGCAATAACAGTTGTATATCTTTCATCTTCGCACACAACATTAAGACCCGTGCGTCTTTCGAGCATGGCCTTAAATTCCAATGTTTTTTCTACTCTTTCACCCGATGAATTGTCAGTTTTCTTTGGCAATCCCAATATAATCAAAGATACATCATATGTACCGATTATTTCCTCAATTCTTGCAAGAGTCTTACGCAATTTGTTCTCTTGCTCTCTTCGCACAATCTCAAATGGTTGCGCAGTAATAAGCAGTTCGTCAGACAATGCGACACCCACCGTCTTCGAACCATAGTCAAGTCCAATTATTCTCATTAAAACTATATTTCCAATCTTATTTACTGTTTCATAACATTATGAAAGCTTATTTTCCAAATAATATGTAAGCGCTTCCTCAATAAGTTCATCCCTCTGAACCTTCATGATAACGCTTCTTGCATTCTTGTGGCTTGTAATATATGTCGGATCACCCGAAATAATATAACCCACAATCTGGTTTACGGAATTATATCCTTTTTCTTTAAGGGCATCATTTACATAACGTAAAACTTCGCCAACCTCAATCTCTGTATCCTGAACTTTTTTGAAATATTGTGTATTATTTAAATCTGTCATGGCATCTCTTCCTTTTCACGTGCACTGTTTGTATTATTTTAATATATTTTATCAATTTGGGCAAGAAGTATTTCATCATTCAGGGCACGCACCCCCAATACACTCACGATTTTTCCAATATATTGGGCACTTTCGGAAATTCTTATTTTTTCATTAACTTTTTTTGTATCACAAGATTCGTCAATTTCAATAAATGTTCTTACATACTCCTTTGTAAATCCGCAAAGATATTTCTTGCCTTCAAACTCTTCCAAAGATTCAACATAAACGTCCTTTTTTTGGCCAACAAAGCCCTTTGTAAATCTTCCCTGCAAAAGATTACCACTTAATATAAGGCATTCACTTCTTCTCGCTTTTACCCTTTCATCCACCTGGTCTTTCATCTTTGCGGCAACGGTACCTTTTCTCTTTGAGTATTTAAAAACATGTATCTTTGAAAAGTTTATGGCCTTTACAAATTCATTGGTTTCTTCAAATTCTTTCTCGCCTTCACCCGGGAAACCCACAATAATATCCGTGGTGATGGCCGCATCTTTGAAATATTTACGAATGAGGTCACATTTTTCGAGATATTCGGTCGTTGTATATTTTCTGTTCATAAGTTTTAAAACCGCATCCGAACCGCTTTGTAAAGACAGATGAAACTGTGGGCAAAACTCTCCTATCTTTGAAAGTTTTTCCATAAATTCTTCGGTAATAATCCTTGGTTCTAACGATCCAAGCCTTATTCTTTCAATCCCCTTTACTTGTGAAGTCATGAAAATAACGTCATATAAAGCTTTTGAGGAGACATCAACGGAACGTTCTTCATTATATTGCATACCGGCAAAATCAAGTCCGTAAGAGCTTAAATGAATACCCGTATATACAATTTCCTTTATTCCATTTTTTGCAATAGCATTAACTTCCACTTTTATCGAATCAAGGCCCCTGCTTCTGATTCTGCCCCTTGCAAACGGTATAATACAATATGAGCAAAACTGATTACATCCGTCCTGAATCTTTACGCTTGCTCTGAGATGTTCATCATACGTGGAGGAGGCAAAGGAATTTTCATATTCACACGGCTTCGAAAGGTCATCAACCAAAACTATATTATCTTTTAAATCATAATATTGTTCCAAAATCTGAACAATGTCCTTTTTGTGATTATTGCCAAGAATAATATCCGCGGGCACATCTTCTAAAATCTTTGACTTTGTGCTCTCTTCTTCCTTAATACCGTCAGACTTATACATCTCAATGCGGCTTTGAACGTAACACCCAAGCGCCACAACAACGGCATCAGGATTCATCTTTTTTGCCTTATTAAGCATCTGCCTCGATTTTCTATCTGCAACATTGGTAACCGTACAGGTGTTAATAACGTAGACATCGGCACTTTCACCAAAAGGTACAATCTCGTAACCCGCGTCTTTTAACAACTCGGCTACCGCGTTTAATTCATATGCATTTACTTTACATCCAAGATTATGGAGGGCTGCTTTTTTATTCATGTTCATTCTTTTTATCATTATCTTTTTTCTTCACTCTTTAGCGTCAATTATTATTGACTTTTAGCACTTTTTTGTATAATATGGTTACAGATGGTGCAAAACTAAAGGAGGTTTTAAATTATGAAAACAGTTCAGATTTGCTTAAATTCAATCGATAAAGTAAAGGCTTTCGTAAACGAAATCACAAAGTTTGATTCAGACTTCGATTTAGTTTCGGGAAGATACGTAATTGACGCTAAGTCAATCATGGGGATCTTCTCACTTGATCTTTCAAAGCCAATTGATCTTTGCATTCATGCAAATGATTCAGCTGTAGCTGAAATTTTAAGCGTTCTTGATCCTTATATCGTAAAATAATCGATTGAGAATTTAAGCGGTCAAAGCCTTTTGGCTATTGGCCGTTTTTTTATTGCTCAATTATAAGTACTTCAGTATTTTCAATTGCTTTTTCAATGATTTTATCCATATCAACAAGCACTTCTTCTGATTTTTCAATGCTTTGTAACGAAGGTTTTGTAACAGGATGCTTTGCAACAAATGTTGTACAACAGTCTTCATATGGACGTATCGAAATCTCATATGTTCCAATTTTCTCAGCAATATCAATAATATCCTGCTTATCAAACGCAACAACAGGTCTTAAAACCGGACACTTAACAACGCTGTTGATTACATATAATGACTGCATTGTCTGGCTTGATACCTGACCAACGCTCTCTCCTGTAATAAGAGCCGTTGCTCCGTCTTTAACCGCAAGTGCTTCTGCAATCTTATAAAAGCATCTTTTCATGATGATTGTAAGCTCTTCATGAGGACAGTTTTTAAAGATATACATCTGTACATCCGTAAAAGGAACAATATGGAGCCTGATTGGGCCGGAATATTTCGAAACCTCCTTAGCAAGGTCTAAAACCTTCTGCTTTGCACGTTCTGAAGTATACGGAGGCGTATTAAAGTAAACAGCACTAAGCTCCACCCCACGTTTTGACATCATATAACCCGCAACAGGACTGTCAATCCCGCCCGAAATAAGGAGCATTCCTCTTCCCGCCGTAC
>CAJOOB010000111.1 GCA_905236025.1 uncultured Lachnospiraceae bacterium | reverse complement strand
TGATGGACTTTGGAAAAAGTCGTGCAAGGCTTGCAAATCCAAACAACAATAAGGTGACTTTTGCTGATGTTGCCGGTCTTGCCGAAGAAAAAGAAGATTTGGAAGAAATTGTGGATTTCTTAAAGGAGCCTTCAAAGTATCTTACAGTTGGCGCAAGAATTCCAAAGGGTGTCATTCTTACGGGTGCCCCGGGTACCGGTAAAACATTGCTTGCAAAGGCTGTTGCGGGTGAAGCGGGTGTTCCGTTCTTTAGCATTTCGGGCTCTGATTTCGTTGAAATGTTTGTCGGTGTCGGAGCTTCAAGAGTAAGAGATTTGTTTGAAGATGCAAAGAGAAACGCGCCTTGTATTGTATTTATAGACGAAATTGATGCAGTTGCAAGACGCCGTGGTACCGGTATGGGCGGCGGACATGATGAAAGAGAACAGACTCTTAATCAGCTCCTCGTTGAAATGGATGGTTTTGGCGTAAATGAAGGCATTATTGTAATGGCTGCCACAAACCGTATTGATATTCTTGATCCGGCAATCTTAAGACCGGGACGTTTTGACAGGAAGGTTGCCGTTGGCAGACCTGACGTTAAAGGAAGAGAAGAGATTCTGGCAGTTCACGTTAAGAACAAGCCGCTTGCAGAAGACGTGGATTTACACAAAATTGCACGTACAACCGCAGGCTTTACGGGTGCGGATTTGGAAAACCTCATGAACGAGGCGGCAATTTTATCAGCAAAGGAAAACAGACAGTTCATTATTCAGGCGGATATTGAGGCAGCCTTCATAAAGGTTGGTATTGGTACGGAAAAGAAGAGCAGGGTTGTTTCGGAAAAGGAAAGAAGAATCACTGCATATCACGAATCCGGACACGCAATTTTATTCCATGTACTTCCGGATGTGGGCCCTGTACATACAGTTTCCATTATCCCAACGGGTATGGGTGCAGCAGGTTACACAATGCCGCTTCCTGAAAACGATTATGAATTTAATACCAAGGGCAAGATGCTTCAGTCCATTATGGTAAGTCTTGGCGGACGTATTGCAGAAGAAATTGTTTTGGATGATATTACAACGGGCGCTTCCCAGGATATCAAAGAAGCAACAAAGACTGCAAAAGACATGGTTACAAAATACGGTATGTCTGATGAGCTTGGTTTAATTCATTACGGTGATGATGAGGACGAAGTATTTATCGGACGTGACCTTGCGCATGCAAGAGGATATGCTGATAATACGGCTTCTCTTATTGACAGGGAAGTTAAGAGGATCGTTGACGAATGTTACGAAAAGGCAAAGAAGATTATCTTAGAGCACAGAGATGTTCTTGATAAGAGCGCCGAACTTCTTCTTGAAAAAGAAAAGATTTCACGCGAAGAATTTGAAGCGCTTTTTGAAAATTAATTAAATAATGGCTTAATCCCTCGGGTGTTGCCTGCTTACATATTTAGGCGGAAACCCCGGGGATTTTTTTGTTAAATTAAGAAGATTTTGTATTTAGTGTTGACGCATTTGAATAAATGTGATAACATTTTCATATGAACAAATGCTCATTTATTAAAATGATCCAAAGAAAAGAAAATTCCCGGGTTGAAAGGCGAATGTATGGTTAAGAAAGAGGCACTAAGCGAAGATATGTTATTTGAGCTTGCGGACTTTTTTAAAAACTTTGGCGACACAACGAGAATAAAAATTCTTTGTGCAATCTCTGAAGGAGAACTTTGCGTTGGGGATATTGCGGAAAAGATTAATGTTTCTCAGACAGCGTTAAGTCATCAGTTAAAGCTTTTAAAGAGCGCAAAACTTGTGAAAGCAAGGAAAGATGGGAAAAATATATTTTATTCCCTTGATGATGATCATGTTAAAAAGATTATTGAAGTGGGACTTGATCATATTAATGAATAGGAAAAGGAGACAAAAAATATGAAGAAAACATTTGAATTAGAGGATTTAGACTGTGCACATTGCGCGCTTAAGATGGAAGAAGCAATTAAAAAAATTGACGGAGTTAAAGATGCTTCCGTTAACTACCTTACTCAGAAGATGATTATAGAAGCTGATGATGATAAATTTGATGAGGTGGTAAAAGCTGCTGTTAAGGCCATTGCAAAGGTTGAACCGGATTGCAGCGTTATTCTTTAATAAGACGTTTTTGCCGTATGTTTTTGACATGCGGCATTTTTGGAGGAAATTATGACCAAAAAACAGAAGAAGATTTTTAAAAGAATAATTGTAAGCTTAATATTTTTGATTGTAGCTTATGTTGTAAACTTTTTGCTTAATAAGTTTACTCCGCTTTCAGAATATGAAACTATAAGTGAGCTTGTTAAGGCGTTTTTATTTGTAATTCCATATATGATTATTGGGTATGACGTTGTCTTTGGGGCGTTAAAAAACCTTAGATACGGCAGACTTTTTGATGAGAAGTTTTTAATGGCTCTTGCAACAATTGGAGCTTTTGGTACGGGAGAGTACCCGGAAGCCGCATTTGTAATGCTTTTCTACCAGATTGGAGAACTCTTTCAGGGATATGCGGTTGGTAAATCAAGAAAGTCCATTGCCGCTTTAATGAACATAAGGCCTGATGTCGCAAATGTCTTAAGAAACGGCGAAACAATAAGCGTTGATCCTTCGGAAGTAAATATAGGCGAAACAATTGTTATTAAACCGGGTGAGAGAATCCCGCTTGACGGCGTTGTTACAGAAGGAGAAACCTTTATTGATACAACAGCAATGACGGGTGAATCCGTGCCAAGAAAAGCGGTAAGCGGTGATGATGTTATTTCGGGATGTATCAATGTTGCGGGTGTTATTAACGTTAGAGTAACTAAGAGCTTTTCTGAGTCAACGGTTTCAAAGATACTGGAACTCGTGGAAAATACGAGTAACAGAAAGGCGAAGGCTGAACAGTTTATTACAAAGTTTGCAAGATACTACACGCCTGTGGTTGTTATAAGTGCCGTTGTGCTTGCGTTTTTACCGCCTTTAATTCTTTTTACAAATCCTCTGCCATGGATTAAAAGAGCGCTTATTTTCCTTGTTATAAGCTGTCCTTGCGCCTTGGTAATTTCTGTGCCGTTAAGTTTCTTTTGCGGTATAGGAAGTGCATCTAAGAGCGGTATTTTAATAAAGGGAGCTAATTACATGGAGGTTTTGGCAAAGACAAAAACGATTGTCTTTGATAAGACCGGAACCCTTACAAAGGGCGTGTTTAACGTAACGGCGATTCATCCAAACGAATATTCACAGGATGACTTGCTTACATATGCTGCATATGCCGAAAATTACAGCACTCACCCGATTGCGGATTCCATTAAGGCTGCGTATGCAAGAGAAATTGATACCAAGAGACTCAGTGATGTAAAAGAGATTGCGGGTAAGGGAATAAGCTGTAAGCTTGACGGTATGGAGGTTTACGTTGGAAATAACAAGCTGATGGATGATTTGGGTGTTAAATGGCATCCTTGTCACCATGAGGGAACCACGGTTCACGTTTCCGTAAACTCTGAATATGCGGGACATATCGTTATTTCAGATGAAATAAAAGAAGATACGATTGATGGTTTAAAAGCGCTTAAAGAAGCGGGAATTAAGAAAACGGTAATGCTTACCGGAGATTCTTTGGCAATTGGCGAAGCTGTTGGTAAGAGTCTTAAAATTGATAAGGTTTACGCAGAGCTTCTTCCAAACGAAAAGGTGGATAAGATGGAGGAAATCATTAAAGCTTCCAAAAACGGTGAAAAGGTTGCCTACGTTGGTGACGGTATTAATGATGCGCCGGTACTTTCCATTTCGGATATTGGATTTGCAATGGGTGCTATGGGATCTGATTCGGCAATTGAGGCGGCGGATGTTGTTTTAATGGATGATAGAATATCAAAGATTGCAACGGCCGTAAAAATATCCGTTAAGACCTTTAGAATCGTATATGAAAATATCATCTTTTCGTTAGCGGTTAAGTTTGCCATATTAATACTTGGTGTATTTGGTCTTGCAAACATGTGGATGGCAATATTTGCGGATGTGGGGGTTTTAATCCTTGCTGTGCTTAACGCAATGAGATGCTTTAAAACAATTGAATAGCAAAAATAAAAACGCTTAGGCAAAAGCCTAAGCGTTATTTTTATTCTTCATTAAGTTTGAAATTATCATAATCAATCTTTTTGCAAACCGCAATTGCAAGTGCATTTTCGCCAATGTGGCAGGAAACGCTTAAAGAAAGAGGGTTAATCATAATATCTTCTTTCGGATAACCCGGAAACGCTTCCGCAATCTCGTCTCTGAAGGAGTTTGCAAGTTCCACGTCCTTTGTATATGCAATTTCAAGCCATACGTTTTTATAATCATTTCCAAGGAAAGAAGCAATATCCTTCTTGGCAGCATCAATCATTATGCTTTTTGCCTGCGCAACTGTTCTTGCTTTTGCGTATGCATCAAGTTTTTCGCCGTGTATCTGAAGCACCGGCTTTAATTTTAAAAGTGTACCGAGCGCTGCGGCAGCAGGTGTCACACGACCGCCTTTTTTAAGGTATTTTAAGGTATCAACCATTATATAAATTGTTGAATCCCATTTTGTCTGCATTAAAGCATCTCTGATCTGCGCACCGTCATATCCGCGCTTTGCAAATTCAATTGCATCATATACCGACTGACGCTGGGTTACGGAAATTCTCTGATTATCAACAACAAAAATCCTTCCGTCAAATCTTTCGTATGTTGACATTGTGTAAGCTGAAGAACATGAACCGCTTAATCCGCTTGACATTGGAATGTATACAATTTCGTCATATTCTTCCAACGCCTTGTCCCACATTTGCATGTATGAGTCGGGAGTGGGCTGTGTTGTCATGATATCTGAGTCATCCATAAGAAGTTTGTAAAAATCTTCCTGGCTTAAATCGATATCTTCAAAGTATGTCTTTTGATCAATAACAAACGGCATTGGAACAACGAATATTCCAAGTTCTTTACCTTCCTGTTGAGTAATACCGCTGTTGCTGTCTGTCATAATTGCAACTTTTTTCATAAGTAAATATCCATCCATTCTGTTTTCTATAATAAGGACATCAAAATTACTATACCAAAAATAATACAAGAATTAAAGATGTTTATTATTTTTTAATTCTTCCGTACTCTAAAATGATTTTGTCAATATTCCTCGAAGCTTCGTTTTTTGTAAGCATATCCACGTCGTAAGGCGGATTTATATGATAATAATCAAGCAGTTCTAAAAGTCTTTCCTTCTGATGCGCCGTGATTGGGCCTTCTTTTTTTACCTTGTACATCAGTTTGTACGGCTTTAAATCTTCCTCTGTGCAAATCTCTTTTAACTTTAAATACAGATATGCCGCAGCATACGCGTCATTTAAGGCTCTGTGGTGATTTTCATCCGGGATATTAAAGTATTTGCAAAGATCTTCAAGCTTCTTGCTTTCAACGTCTTTTAACACCTTCCTTGAAATCTTAAGTGTGTCAATTCCGTACGCTTCAAAGCTGAGTCCCGCATTAACCGCAGCCTTAAGTAAAAAGCGGTAGTCAAACATAATGCTGTGCCCCACAATCACGTCGTTTCCAATAAAGTCCACCGCATCCTTAATTACCATGCCGATAGCCGGTGCGTTCTTTACATCCTCGTTTGTGATATCAGTGATTTTTTCGATACTTTCAGGAATTAGGATTCCGGGATTTACAAGCGTTTTAAATTCGCCTGCGGGCGCGTCATCAATAAATCGAACGATACCAATTTCGGTTATTTTATCTTTTCCGTGGTTTAAGCCAGTGGTCTCAAGATCCACGGAAACAAATCTATTTAGCATAATGTTTACAAAACTCCTTTAAGAAACATTCTTCGCACTTTGGTTTTCTTGCAATACAAATCGTTCTGCCAAGTGTGATTACATTGATATTCCAAAGAATCCAACGATCTTTCGGCAATTTTTTCATAAGGTCATGCTCAATCTTTAACGGATCCGTTTTCTTTGTGATTCCAAGCAGATTTGAAATTCTTTTTACGTGCGTGTCAACAACGATGCTTGGAATGTGATAAATATTACCGCGTATAACGTTGGCGGTTTTATTTCCGACACCCGGAAGGGTGGTAAGCGCTTCTAAATCAGACGGCAAAACAGAATCATATTTTTCAATGAGTATTTTTGCGCATTCTTTAATGTGGTCCGCTTTTGAGTGATAAAAACCCGTTGAGTGAATATCTCTTTCAAGTTCTTTTATATCAGCTTTTGCGAAATCTTCAAGTGTTTTATACTTTGCAAATAAGTCTTTTGTAACCTCATTTACGCGAGCATCCGTACACTGTGCGCTTAAGATGGTTGCAATAAGAAGCTGATACGGCTCTTTGTAGCTTAAAAAGCATCTGTAATCCGTGCCATATTCTGTGTCAAATGCATCAAGTATATTCTTTATTCGTTGCGAAAACTCTTTATTCATTGGCATTTCCTTATGTTTTTATAAAAGCTTTGTGCAAACTGCACAAAAAAATTTTTGAAAATTGTGCAAGTTTGGGCAGACTTTTGGCGGGGGCGGTGTTATTATAATCCACGTAAAACCCCCCAATACATTATATAGTTTTTGCTACACCCCATAAACGAAATACCTTCTCCAAAAAGGACGGCGTAAGGCCGTCTTTTTTACTGTCAAAAAATAACTTTAAAGATTTACGCATAATGTGCGCGTTTCTCTTTAAAGTGTTTTTTGTGGGCTATACGGCTTTATAAATATATGCCATATCTGCAAGCGCAGTAAATGTAAAGCTTAGGTTTTCTGAAAGTGTAACTGCTGATTCACCGATATTATATAATTCCGGTGTTATTTCAAGGATTCTTGTAACTCTTGAGTCTTCGTTTATTCCGTATTCCTTAAAATCTATTGTGATTTCTCTGTTGCATCCCGTATTAACAACAACAAAGATTTTTTCTTTTGCATTAAAACGTTCATATATAACGCTTCCGTTTGGTGACGGAAGTATTTTTAAAGAACCTGATTTTAAAACTTCGTATCTCTTGTGCAAATGATTCATGTCTCTGTAAAATTCAAGTATTTCAAAATCTTCTTTTCCCCAAGGGTAAGTTCTTCTGCTGTCAGGATCCGTAAATCCGACCTGTCCCGCTTCGTCCGCGTAATAAAGCGTCGGCGCGCCGGGCCACGTCATTTGCATAACAACTGCCTGCATAAACACTTTTTTGTTTATGTCTTCACCCGCTGCTTCAAAGCCCAATGTTGATATACGCCCCGCTTTATGGTTTGTTCTTGTAAGGAAACGCGAATGATCGTGGTTGGATAACTGGTTCATTGCGGTATATAAAGACGGATATGGGAAGTTTGCCATGTTCTTTAGCATACTTTCCCTAAAGAATTCGGTATTTCCCTTAAGCTGTTCGCTGTAACTGTCGCTGTGCTTTTCCATACCGGTTAAAAACCAGGATACAGGCTCCATAAAGGCGTCATAATTCATGACGGTATCCCATTCTTTTCCGTTTAACCAGGCGCCTGGGTTCCCGTAATGTTCCGCTATTATAACGGCTTGCGGATTTGCTTCTTTTACAGCCTGCCTGAACTTATTCCAGAAAATGTGGTTATATTCCTCGCTGTGACCAAGGTCTGCGGCCACGTCGAGTCTCCAGCCATCGCAATTATACGGAGGAGAAACCCACTTTCTGCCAATGTTTAAAATATATTCTTCAAGTTCTTTCGAGCCTTCGTAATTAAGCTTTGGAAGGGTGTCGTTGCCCCACCATTTATCATATGAATTGTTTGCCGGCCATTCGTCTAAGGTAAATCCGAAGTAGTCACGGTATGAACTGAATTTTTCCCTGTATGCGCCTCGTTCTGCTTCTGATTTTGCGGCTTCATCATATATGCCTTCCGTATCTAACCACTTATTGTACGATCCGCAGTGGTTAAAAACGCCGTCCACTATTACGCGGATGCCTTTTTCGTGTGCTTTTTCAACAAGGGAAACAAACAAAGCGTCGGTTGCTTCTAAGTTTTCTTCGTCTGTGACTCTTGAAATAAATCTTGTTGCATGTCTGTTGTCATAATCGCCCGGCATAAGTGACTTGCCCGTATCGTTTATTAAAACGCCAAAATGCGGGTCAATGTGATCATAATCCATGGTGTCGTATTTATGATTTGATGGCGAAACAAAAAGAGGATTAAAGTATATTACTTCAATTCCAAGGCCTGCAAGATAATCAAGTTTATCAATTACGCCCTGCAAATCTCCGCCGTAAAACTTGCCGACGTCCATTTTATCAGGATATTCATACCAGTCTTTTGCGTGTCTTACGTAATCTCCAAGGTAGAGGTATTCATTGTCAACAACGTCGTTTGCCAAATCACCGTTAAAGAATCTGTCGGTATATATTTGGTACATAATTGCGCCTTTTGCCCAGTTTGGCGTATCAAATCCGTTAATCACAAAGAAACGATAGCCGCGGCGTATTTCGTTTGTACAACCGAGAGTATCGTAGTATGTTATTCTGTCGTCTTTAACAATTTCAAAATAATATTCAAGTCTTGTGTAGTCTGAATAAGGCCCTGCCATGAAATAATCATAAAAACCGTCGCAGTGTTCAAATCTTAACGTTTCAACCTGCATGGAAGGGTCACTTGGATTTTTTGTATAATGGATATTTATATAATCTGTATTGGATTTTCTTGTTCTTATTGTTATATAGACACAGTCATTTAAGCCGGTTTCCCCTGATACATCTGCGTGTTTTACGAAATTATCCGTGGTATCTGAGAATACAGCTTCCCTGTCAAGTTGTGTCAGAATTGTTTCGTTTTCGCTCATCACTCATCACTCTTTACATAATTTGTACATTAAATGCACCAAAAAGTATAGCACAAAATACGGGCAAATAAAAGTGCCGCATTTTGCTTAATCGTTTGCGCATTCAGCGGATTTTAACAAGATGTAGTTTATAATGGAATCCTTTGAAAGCGAATCTAAGTTTGAGGCGGTTTCTTCAAGTCGTTTAAGCTTTTCTTTGTCTGAATATTTTGCGTATACGTCTGCAAGTAACTTGTAATTGCCGCTGATATCTGTTAAACTATCAATGCCAAATTCCAATACGCAAACCCCTTCTTTTTCAAAACCCAGATTAAGAAGTCGTTCGCCCCAGGAATAAACGGTTTGGACAAGTTTTGTAAAGTTGTCGTCGTAACTGCTTACTTCAGCCAGGTTTTGGGCACCGTAGATTTCCTTTATTTGTACGGAAGTCTTGCCGGTAAGATTGAGTATTCTCTTGCCTGACAGGTTCTTTACGGTATTCTCGAAATCTTTTATCTGTTCATCATCTGACGTCCCAAAAGGAAGCTTGTCTAACGGAACGTTAAGATAGGTGACGGAATCCAAATCCGCTTTTCTTGTGAGATTTGCTTTGCTGTCGCTTTCGAGATAACTCTTATACTGTTCCTTTGCCTCCCTTTCTGCGGTTATTCGTTTAACCGTGATATATAAAAACACAATGATTGGGAAGCCCCAAAAAATAATACGAAAATTCATTTTTACCCTTTCAGAATTGATACGAGGGTACATGGAGGTAGTTATGTCTTTAAAAACAAAAAGAATAGTAGCCGGCACCATTGCTGTATTTTTAATTCTTGCAATGCTCGCATCATTAGTTGCTTATATTATATAAAAAAACCCCTGTTACGTCAATTATACGCTATGTAAGGTGATGTTGTGATTAATATTTACATGTACGGCTATGCGGGTAAAAGGGGAAGTACAGAGATTTATCATACTTGTAAGGAAGAACTGGATTCGTTCTTTCCTATTGGGTATTTAAATGCGCTTTGTAGAGATCCTGAGACGGATAAGGCTTTGTGCGAGAAATTTTTAAGTTCTTTAAATGAATACTTTAAGGAAGATGAATGCCTGTGCATTTTCGTAAAAGAAGGCGGGATTTATTACGCTTTATGGGATATGCAGGAAGCCCTCAAGGATAAGAAGATTTACGGCTTTAATATAGATTTAAGAAGTGTTCTGATGCTTCAGGAAACCATTGAAGTATGTGAAAGAACGGGTATTAACCCGTATGAGCTTATAAGTGATGCTTTACTCATTTGCGTTGATGAAGCAAACGAAGATAAGCTTTTAAATTGCTATAATGAAGGATTTATGGGTATGGAGCTTTCGAAAATCGGCTATTGTACTCATAATAATGATAAATTACTGATCCTAAGGGATAAAAACAGAAATCTGAATAAGCCCGCGGGATATAAAAAAACAGAACCCTGTGACGAAATATATAAGTTTCGAAAAAGTAAGGAGGATGGTTCGTTATGCGTAAGGAAATTTTAGATGTTTTGGAAAGGAATTCCAGAATTGACCTTGGAGAATTGGCGAAAATGCTTGGTCAGACTGAGGTCGCAGTGGCCAATGAGGTCGCGGAAATGGAAAAAGAGCATATCATTTGTGGCTATCATACTCTTATTGACTGGGAAAAAGCAGGTGCGGAAAAAGTTAATGCCCTGATTGAAGTTACCGTTACACCGCAAAGGGGTATGGGCTTTGATAAAATTGCAGAGAGAATTTATAAGTTTGATGAAGTTGACAGCGTTTATTTAATGTCCGGTGGCTTTGATCTTATGGTTATGATTGAAGAAACCACAATGAAGGCGGTTGCAAACTTTGTTATGCAGAAGCTTTCTGCATTAGAGTCTGTAAGAGGCTGCGCTACTCACTTCGTATTAAAGAAATATAAGGATCACGGCGCTGTTTTAGTTGAAGATGCCGTAGATGAAAGGATGTCGATTACCCCATGAGAAACCCATTATCAGACGTTATTACCGAAGTAAAGCCTTCCGGGATTCGTAAATTTTTTGATATAGTAAGCGAAATGAAGGATGCCATTTCTTTGGGCGTTGGTGAACCTGATTTTGATACACCGTGGCACATCAGAGAAGAAGGCATTTATTCGCTTGAAAGAGGACGTACTTACTATACAAGTAATTCGGGACTTAAGGAGTTAAGGGAGGAAATTGCCCGTTACCTTGAGCGTAAGAATAATCTTAAATATGATATTAATCACGAGATAATGATTACCGTTGGGGGTTCGGAAGCCATTGATATTGCCATGCGTGCAATGATTAATCCGGGCGACGAGGTTATTATCCCACAGCCGAGTTATGTTTCATATTTGCCTTGTGTTCAGCTTACACACGGCGTTCCGGTTATTATTAACCTTAAGGAAGAAGATGAATTCAGACTTACGGCCGATGAACTCAGAGCAGCAATCACGGATAAGACAAAGATTCTTGTAATGCCTTTCCCGAATAATCCGACCGGTGCAATTATGACAAGGGAGGATTTGGAAGAGATTGCAAAAATCTGTGTTGAAAAAGATATTTTTGTTATTTCAGATGAAATATACAGCGAGCTTACATACGGTGATGCAAAGCATGTCTCCATTGCCGAATTTGACGGAATGAGAGAAAGAACCATTGTTATTAACGGCTTTTCAAAAGCATATGCAATGACGGGCTGGAGACTTGGATATGCAGCGGGTCCTGAGCTTATTCTAAGCCAGATGCTTAAGATCCACCAGTTTTGTATTATGTGTGCCCCGACAACCAGCCAGTATGCTGCGGTTGAAGCCCTTAAAAACGGCGATGAAGATGTGGAGCGCATGACAGAACAGTATAATATGAGAAGAAGATTTTTGCTTGAGGAACTTAAGAGCATGGGCATTGAGTGCTTTGAGCCTCTTGGTGCTTTTTATATTTTCCCGAATATCAAAAAGTTTGGAATGACTTCCGAAGAGTTTGCGACTAATCTTTTGAAGGAACAAAAGCTTGCCGTTGTACCTGGTACCGCATTTGGCGACTGTGGCGAAGGATTTATAAGAATTTCTTATGCTTATTCAATGGAGCAGCTTAAGGTTGCTTTGGAGAGAATCAGAGCTTTTGCAAAGGACCACGGAGTGGAATAACATGATAAATATAGTTTTGTTAGAGCCTGAAATTCCGCAGAATACCGGTAATATCGGAAGAACCTGTGTTGCTACAGGCTCTGTATTACATTTAATTGAACCCATGGGCTTTAAGATTGATGAAAAGAGCGTTAAGCGCGCTGGCCTTGATTACTGGTCGCATCTTGATGTGCGTAAATACATAAGTTTTCAGGATTTTTTAGAGAAAAATCCTGATGCAAGAAATAACATCTTTATGGCAACGACAAAAGGGTTGAACAGATATGATGAAGTAAAGTATACGGATAATTGCTACATTATGTTTGGCAAGGAAAGTGCCGGGATTCCGGAGGGTATCCTTATGGAGTATAAGGATTCCTGTATAAGAATTCCAATGAAGCAGGATATTCGTTCTTTGAATTTGGGGAATTCTGTGGCTATCGTCCTCTATGAGTCTTTAAGACAGTTGGGATTTCCGCAGTTTCAGTATCACGGGGAATTGCACGACCATGCTTGGAGTGAGCTTGGTAATTAAAGGAGAAGGTGCCTGATGGATAATAAGCTTGAATTTAACGTTAATATCAGCTGCGAAGGTGACATTAATTACGAAAGTACTTATGAAAATGACATTTACACGCTTTCGATCGTGCCAAACGGCAAGGCGTTGCTTAAGGAGGTTTCGGTTAAGATTCCGTTTGAATTTGAAAAGGATGATCGGCTTTTCTTAAACGGATATCAGTCCTGGACGGATGTAAGGGAATATGGTGTCAAAGGCAGAATGCGCGGATTAAGACGTGTTCCCAAGTTCCTTGTCGATAAGTACCATTTTAATGCATACGGTGATTATGATTTTGTAAAGTATCCTTATAAAAAAGGATATATGCACGGATTCAGTTATGCTTACATAAGAAATAACGAGGATAAGCTTTTTATTGGGTCTTTGGATGAAAGAAGCTGTTTTACCGTTATTATTTTTGATACTAACCGTAATGAGATTACTCTTTTGGCTGAAATTGAGGATTTGGAGATTTCTGACAGATTTGACGCTTTGAAGGTGGCCTTTATCTTTGATGAACCCGATTTTGGATATGAGAAGTATTTTTCACTTATGGGTATCAAGAAACGCGAAAAAATGCCGCTTACCGGTTATACAAGCTGGTACAATCATTATCAGGACATTAATGAAAAGGTTATTTATAATGATTTGGAGGCACTTAACAACTTCCCTGTCAAAATGGATATTTTCCAGATTGATGACGGCTTTCAGACTGCCGTGGGTGACTGGTTAAGCATTGATGCAAATAAATTTCCAAACGGTATGAAACCTGTTGCGGATAAGATTAAGGAAGACGGCTTTGTTTCGGGTATTTGGCTTGCGCCTTTTGTCTGTGAAAAGACTTCTGAGATTTATAAGAACCATCCGGATTGGATTCTTAAAAAGGATGGAGAATTTGTGGCAGCAGGATGTAACTGGAGTACGCAGTACGCTCTTGATATTTATAATGAAGAGGTTAGAGAGTATTTAAGAAAGGTTTTTGACACGGTTGTTAATGAATGGGGCTTTAAGATGCTTAAGCTCGATTTCCTTTATGCAGCGTGTATGCTTCCTCGTAAGGATAAGACGAGGGGAAGAATTATGTGCGAGGCGATTGACTTTATCAGAGAGTGCGCGCCAAAGGCCATTATTCTTGGGTGTGGTGTGCCGCTCTGGCCGGTTTTTGGAAGGGTGGAATACTGCAGAATCGGATGCGATATGGGACTTGACTGGAACGATAAGCTCTATATGAGAGCGTTTCACAGAGAAAGAGTCTCCACAAGAAATTCCATTTTGAATTCTCTCTTTATGCGCGGAATTGACGGGTATGCATTTGGCAATGACCCTGATGTTTTCCTGCTTAGAGATTATAATATTGAACTGACGGATGCACAAAAGCTTCTTCTTGCAAAGGTTAACGCATTATGTGGCACTGTGTTGTTTACATCTGATGATGTGAGCACTTATGATGCTAAGAAGAAAGCCAAATATAAGGAAATTCTCAGATATTCGGCTGCAACTGTTCAAGATGTATACATTGACGGAAACGTTGTTACAATTGAGTATTTGCTTAACGACCAAAGCGAAAAAATGCAGTTTTCGATTTAATTCTGAGATCGGATAGGTTTTTTTATGAATACTAAAGTTTACAAGACGCTTGAATTTGATAAGATTTTAAATATGTTGTCTTCTTTTGCGGCCACACCGGCTGCAAAGAAGGCTTGTTTGTCGTTAGAGCCTTTTACGGATGAAAAGGAAATTTATGCGGCTCAACAGGAAACCGATGATGCAATTAAGCGCCTTGTATTTAATAATCACATTAGTTTTGGCGGTGTTAAGGATATTGGTGAAACCATTAAGAGGCTTGAAAAGGGGAGCGCTCTTTCATCTTCCGAACTTTTACTTATAAGTACAACTTTAGATGCCGCGCTTAACATTAAATCTTACGGGAAGAACTACGCCGAAACCCGTGAAAACAAGGATTTCTTACAGGAAATGTTTGATCGTATCGAGCCGCTTTCCGTTTTGAATAAGGAGATCAAGAGGGTTATTATATCTGAAGATGAAATTGCGGATGATGCAAGTTCGGATCTTAAGAATATCAGAAGAAGAATAAAGGCGGCTATGGACAAGATCAGAAATCAGATGAACTCCATGCTTGCTTCCGCCACCATGCGTACTTATCTTCAGGATTTTGTAATTACAATGCGCGACGGCAGATACTGTCTTCCGGTTAAGGCTGAATATAAGTCGAGTGTCGGCGGTATTGTACACGATCAGTCCTCTTCGGGATCTACTCTTTTTATTGAGCCAACCGCAAGTGTTGAACTTAATAATGAATTAAGGGAACTTGAAGTGATTGAAAAGGCTGAAATTGAAAAGATTCTAGCTGAACTTAGTGCGCAGGTTTCCGCTTACTCTAACGAGCTTAAAACGGATTTCCTTGTTTTATCCGAACTGGATTTTATCTTTGCAAAGGCAATGTTTTCTCTTTCAATAAAGGGTACAAGGCCTATGTTTAATAAAGACAGAATTATTGATATTAAAAGGGGGCGTCACCCGCTTCTTAAAACAGCAAAGGTTGTTCCTATCGATATAAGAGTCGGCAAAGAATATGATCAGCTTATTATTACGGGTCCCAATACCGGCGGTAAGACGGTTGCGTTAAAGACGGTAGGCTTGTTTACACTTATGGGCCAGGCAGGACTTTTTATTCCTGCAGATGATGGCTCGGTGCTTGGCATTTTTAAGGATGTATTTGCGGATATAGGGGATGAGCAGAGTATTGAGCAAAACCTAAGTACGTTTTCTTCTCACATGAAGAATATTATTAATATTTTGGGAAGCGTGGGTTATGACTCGCTTGTGCTTACGGATGAACTTTGCGCGGGAACAGATCCTGTGGAAGGTGCCGCACTGGCCATCGCCATCCTTACTTACTTGCATAATATGACGGTCAGAACCATTGCAACCACGCACTACAGCGAGATTAAGATGTATGCCTTAAATGATCCGGGAATTGAGAATGCGTCAATGGAGTTTGATGTGGAGACGCTTAGTCCGACGTATCGTATTTTGATTGGTGTACCCGGAAAGAGTAACGCTTTTGCAATTTCTGAGAAACTTGGACTTCCAAAGTATATTACGGAGGAAGCAAAGAAACTTGTGGATGCGGATAAGGCTTCGTTTGAAGATATTGTCACGGATCTTGAGATTAACAGGGTTTCACTGGAAAAGGAAAGAAGCGAAATGCAGAGCCTGCGCGCTAAATTACAGCAGACAAAGGATCAGTACGATCAAAGGGTGCGTGCACTTGAAGAAAAGAAGGAAGAGATTTTACGTAAGGCGCATGAAGAGGCGACGGATATTTTGCAGGAAGCAAAGGATTACGCTGATTTAACGATTCGAAATATTAATAAGTACGGGGTGTCCACGAAGGAACTTGAGGCGGAAAGAACGAACTTAAGAGAGGCGCTTGGAAAACATAAAAAAGAAAATAACAAGCCGGTTGAAAAAAGGAAGACGTCAGACAAACCGCATGAATTTAAGCCGGGCGACGAGGTATTTGTGCATAGTCTGGGACTGGACGGCGTTGTAAGTTCAAAGCCTAACGCTAAGGGTAATGTTTTCGTGCAGATGGGTATTTTGCGCTCTGAGGTTAATGTTGCGGATTTGGATCTTATTAAAACTACAGAGGAAAAAGACAAAGAGGTTAAGAAGACTTCTGTTTCTCATATTAAAGCTGAAAAGAGCTTGAATATCAGTCCTGAGATTAATCTGATCGGTATGAACGTGGACGAGGCTGTGGCAGAGCTTGATAAATATCTGGATGATGCGTATCTTGCAAACCTGCCAAAAGTCAGAATTATTCACGGTAGAGGAACCGGTGCTTTAAGAAACGGAATTTGGCAGCATATAAAGAGACTTCCGTATGTTACGTCATATCATCTTGCTGAATATAACGAAGGCGGAGACGGTGCAACCATTGTGGAATTCAAAAGTTAACAAATTTGTAAAAAAATATTGTCTAAATTGTAAACGTATGCTATAATACCAGTGTTGTTACAAAAAGTAACATAATAAGCAAATAATAAGGTATTGAAGAAAGGAAAACAAAAATGAAGAAGAAAATTGCTTTACTTATGGTAGCAGTTCTTTCAGTAGCTTCACTTGCAGTTGCATGTGGTTCAAGCGATGAAGAAGAAACAACTACAAAGGAGACAACTACAACAACAGCAGCTGAAGACACAACAGAAGAAGACACAACAACAGTAGCTGAAGAGGCAGCTGAACTTGCAGCAGGTGACACAGTTGGTTCAACAACAGCAGGTTTCTGGACAGATTTAACAAATACACTTCAGATTGAAGAAGGTAAGACAGCTACAGTTACTTACACAATTGAAAGTGATTCAGCAGCCAGATACCATACAGGTGTTCTTGTACTTCAGAACGTAGCTCAGGAAGCTAACGCAGCTAATCCGGATGGATATGCTGAATACGCCGTAATCCGTAACGACTTCTTTGGCACAATCAACGATGCAGACGTTACAGGTTCTAACTTTGCTTGGGGCGGTACAGTGCTTACAGACAGCACATGGACAGAAGGTCTTACATACACAGGTATGGATCTTGATTCAGATGCTTACATGGCAATCGTTAACGGTGCTACTGTAACAGTTACAGTTACAAACAACGGTGATACAGCTGATATGACAATCAAAACAGTTTCAGCAGACGGTACAGAGTACACAGGTTCTCTTACAGGTGTTGTAACAGGCGGCGACCTTTACATCAGATTCACAGTTGAATGCGCAGCTTTAACATTCACAGAAGTATCAGTTGCTTAATTTAGTTTACTAAATACAAGAAAATTAACCATACAAGAGTTTTCTCTTGTATGGTTTTTTTTATTCAAATGATGTATAATTAAGAAAATATTATTGTGAGTTATTTTGGTGATATTAAAGAGGATGGAGGACGTATGGCAAAACAAAAAATCATGATCGTTGATGACGATACAAATATTTCAGAACTTATTTCGATTTATCTTAATAAAGAGTGTTACGACACTTTGTGTGTTGAGGATGGAGAAAGTGCCGTTTCTTCTTTTGCGGAGTATCAGCCGGACCTTGTGTTGCTTGATATTATGCTTCCGGGAATGGACGGATACAATGTCTGCAAGGAAATTAGGAAAACCTCTCAGGTTCCAATCATTATGGTTAGTGCCAAGGGCGAAACTTTTGATAAGGTTTTGGGCCTTGAACTTGGTGCGGATGATTATATTATCAAGCCTTTTGAAAGTAAGGAAGTTGTTGCAAGAATCAAGGCTGTCTTAAGAAGAACACAGTCAAATTCCGTAAGCAGCGCCCCGGTTGAATCATCAAAGGAAATCAAACTCCCTGATCTATTGATCAATATGAATAATTACACTGTTTCATATAAGGGCGAAATTATTGATATGCCTCCAAAGGAAATTGAATTATTGTATTTTCTTGCTTCACACCCGGATAAGGTTTTTACGAGAGAACAGCTGTTGGAAAAAATCTGGGATTATGATTACAGCGGTGAAACACGTACGGTTGATGTGCATGTTAAACGTATCAGGGAAAAACTCGGCGAAAACGCAGCGTGGGAGATTGCAACCGTTTGGGGTATCGGGTACAAATTTCATATTGCATAGGATTTAGAATGAAACGAAGTATTTATATTGAGTTCTTAATTGGATATATTATTTTTGCCATAGTGTCTGTAGTTATGATACAGACACTTGGTGTTTATTTGGTTAATAAGCGTATTACAAAAAACGAGGCGCATTATCTTTATACCGGTGTTTCCGCCGTTGCTTCGGATTTTTATCATTATATCTACAATCAGAGAGGTAATGAGGAAGGCTTTTCTGAATATCTTGAAAGCGCAAAGGCATATCTTAATTGCGAACTTTTCGTTATTAACAGTTCTGAAGATAAGACCGTTGTCGCTTCTACAAGCACAACCACCTTTTTAATGAGTATTCCGGACTTTGACCAGGAGTACTTTGGAAATCAGTATTATAAAGTGGGTAACCTTTACGGAACACTTGATGACGGCTCTTTAATTGTGTATTATCCGGTTGTTCATAATTACAATGTTGCATATTATTGCATTGGCTACACTGATGCCGGATATGTTAAGAGTATTGTTGCATCCGTAATATCTTATATTTACCTTATATGTGGTGTTTTATACGGTATTTCGTTTATCATTCTTTTGATATTCCATTTCCGCATTTACATTCCGTTAAAGCGCGTTACGGCGGTTACAAAGGAATATGCAAAAGGTAATTACGAATATGTTTCAGACAGGAAACTTCCAAAAGGCAATGAAATGGAGACTTTAAGCACTTCTGTCCGCTTTATGGGTGAGAAGTTTAAGTCCATGGAAGATGATGAAAAGAAGTTTATTGCCAATGTTTCGCATGATTTCAGGTCTCCGCTTACTTCGATACACGGATACATTGAGGCAATGCGCGATGGTACAATTCCTCCGGAGAATTATGATAAATACTTTGGTATTGTTATTACTGAAGCCGACAGATTAAAGAAGCTCACCGAAAACCTTCTTGTCTTAAATACAAGCGGTGGTAATAAAAAGCTTGATTTAAGGGAGTTTGACTTAAATGAGGTTTTGAGAAATACACTTTTGTCTTTTGAGGTTCAGTGCGAAAAGAAAAATATACTTTTGGACGTTATTTACGGTCAGAAGACTTATGTGGTCTGTGCGGACAAGCTTAAAATTCAGCAGGTTTTATATAATCTCGTTGATAACGCTATTAAGTTCAGCCACAATGATTCAACAATTACAATAAAAACTTACAGTAAGGGTGAGAAAATCTTTACTTCTATAAAGGACACGGGTATTGGTATTTCTAAGGAAAGCATAAATAAAATCTGGAACCGTTTTTATAAGTCAGACACATCAAGAGGTAAAGATAAAACCGGTACAGGCCTGGGTCTTTCCATTGTTAAAGAGATTATCACAAATCACGGGGAAAACATTAACTGTATTTCAACAGAAGGAGTGGGGTCGGAGTTTATCTTCTCCCTTGCACGTGGTAAAACTGACGATAGCCACGATCCGATTGTTGAGGCAATGATTAGTGAAAATTAACGCTTTTACGTAATTTTACATATATGACATATTTTGTTCATATATAGATAGTATAATTGTCTTACGTTTAATACAGTATGGAGATTTGACTGAAAATGAATGAGTACTCTCATGTTAAAGAGACTATTATAGATGAAAGAAAAATCAGACAGCAGAAATACCTGCTTATAGCGGTTATTATTTTAGCGGTGACGGCGCTTTTGGTTGCGACGGCAGCGCTTCTTCTGTTGCATGATCCGACCCTTAAAGAAAGGTATTTCCCGGGGCCTGATGAGGATGAAACACTTGAAACAGAAACTGAAGAAGAGACTACCTTGTCCGATGAAACGGATGAAATTGATGCAAACTCAAGGCTTAATAATAATAAAGAAAATATCATTAAATCTGTGGTTACTTTATTTTCGACGAATGAAGAACCGGCCACAAGCGTGGCAATCGTGCCGCAAAGTGCGGATGAAGAAACCGGTGTGACTGAAACCGGTGAAACGGAAAGCCCGGAGGTTATAACTGAAGCTACAGGTATTGCCCAAGAGGAAAGTGTCAGTGATGACGAGATGGAAACCGGTATTGATACCGCGGATTATATTGACAGTATTATAAGCCTTGGCGATGGCGATAGTTCATCAGGCGTTGTCTTAAGTATGGACAGTGATTATGTTTATGTACTTTGTTTGTATTCAAATATCAAGGGATATGAACATATTTACGCCATCTTATCTAACGGATATGCGTTTGAGGTGGAACTTTATAAAAAAGATACTTATACAGACGTGGCTATCGTCACGATTGATGTGGAGCTTTTGAGTGATGAGGCGCTTAACGGTATTTGTGTTGCTTCAATCAGTAAAAATGCGGAAGTAAGTACTACGGACCCGATTTTATACGTGGGAAATCCTTTTTCTGATACGGTTACATATGACAGTGTGGGTTTTGCATCGGGTAGTTATGCGTACGTTTCAACGCTTGATATGGTTTACAGAGTTGTAAGGACGAATATTTTTATTTCTGCCGATAACGGATTTTTGTTTGATTCCTACGGGGAATTAGTGGGAATTGTCAATGGTGGCGATTCAATAATTGAGGCGATTGTAGCCAATGATTTGCAGCTCTTTGTAAATAAGCTTATTAAGGATGAAGATGTTGCGGCTTTGGGAGTTTACGGTGAACTTGTCGATGATGAGATGCGTACGCTTTCCGGTCTTGATTTGCCAAGCGGCCTTTATGTTACGGCCGTTTTGAGAAATTCTCCCGCATACGGTGCGGGCATTCAGCCGGGCGATATTATTGTGAAAGTCGGAGACAATACAATTACGAATATGATCACTTTAAAAACCTGCTTGCAAAATGTTACCGCAGGGGATAAACTTGTTATTACATTGAAGCGCCAGACAGGTGACGGATTTAATACATACACGGTGACTGTTTCGACGGAGAGCAGGCCGGATTAGAAAGTTGGAAAAATGAAGTTTTTAAATGAATTACATGATGGTGAGACAATAAGGGAGACTTATTTATGCAGACAGGTGAATACTGCGCTTACAAAGAATGGTAAGGAGTATTTAAATGTTATTTTAGCGGATAAAACGGGGACAATCGACGCAAAGGTCTGGAGTCCAAATTCAGCCGGGATTGAGAACTTTTCGGCCCTTGATTATGTTGAGATTTACGGTAGGGTTTCAAGCTTTAACGATGCATTGCAGATTTCCATTGATACTGCAAGAAAAGTGAGTGAGGTTTCTAATCCTAACGATTATTATTCAACGAGCGAGCAGGATATTGATGAAATGTATGAGGCTCTTTTAAGACTTATTGATTCTGTTAAGGCGCCGTATTACAAAGAACTTTTAAAGAACGTGTTTTTGGATGAATCAATTGCTTCACGTTTTAAAACCGGTTCTGCGGCCAAGAGCGTTCATCATGCTTTTGTGGGAGGCCTTTTGGAACATTCGCTTTCAGTTGCGACATTGTGTGATTTTTATGCAATGCATTACAACAAAGTCAGAAAGGTATTAAACAGGGATTTGCTTGTTACGGCAGCCCTTTTGCATGATATTGGAAAGCTTAAGGAATTGGCTCCGTTCCCGGTTAATGATTATACGGATGAGGGCAATTTGCTAGGACATATCTATATTGGCGCAGCTTACGTTCATGCTATGGGTTCAAAGATACCTGATTTTCCGCCGGCTAAGTTACAGGAACTTGAGCACTGTATACTTGCGCACCATGGTAAAATGGAATTTGGTTCTCCAAGAACACCGGGCCTTATTGAGGCAATTGCGTTAAGTTATGCTGATGACACGGATGCAAAGATTGAAACAGCTAAAGAGGCTTTGGATGCAGCACTCTTAAAAGATGGCTCACAATGGGTAAGAGTGAGAATGCTTGATACTCAGTTAAGACCAACATCAGAATAAAGGAAAATGTGGCAATGGAAAAGAATGAAGTTTTTGTTGCAGAAATAATCGATATGACTTCAGAGGGAACCGGTTTAGCTAAAATAGACGGGTTTCCTTTGTTTGTTAAAGATGCGTATGTTGGCGATGTTTGCGAAGTCGGCATTACCAAAGTTTTGTCGTCATATGCTTATGCAAGACTTGTAAGAATAGTTACTCCGTCACCGTACAGATGTGAGTCTGCGTGTGAAATATCAAGGAAGTGCGGCGGATGTCAGTTTATGGAACTTGAGTATTTAAGAGAATTGGAGTATAAGACGGACAAGGTTAGAAACAATATTGAGCGTATAGGAAAGGTCTATGAGTTTGATTTTTGCGAAATAATCGGGATGGACGATCCTTCGCATTACCGCAATAAATCTCAGTATCCTGTGGGACTTGATAATAAAGGGCATATTGTTACCGGTTTTTATGCCGGCAGAACACATGACATTATTCCGAATAAAAACTGTGCTATTGGCTCGGATGTTGATGCAAAGATTCTTGAAGCCGTGGTTGATTACATGATTGCAGGTAAGTTGCATCCGTATGATGAAAAGAAGCACACGGGTCTTGTGCGTCATGTTCTCATTCGAGAGGGTAAGCAAACAGGGCAGATTATGGTTTGCGTTGTTATAAATTCAGACAATCTGCCAAATTCAAAAGATTTAATTGAGCGTCTTACAAAGATAAAAGGCGTTTGCTCAATTTGCATAAATGTAAATAAAAAAGATACAAATGTAATCCTTGGTGACGAAACATACAGCGTTTACGGAGAGATGTTTATTGAGGATTATATCGGTGATGTTAAGTTTAGGATTTCTCCTCAAAGCTTTTTCCAAGTAAACCCGCTGCAAACTCTGAAATTGTATCAAAAAGTTCTGGAGTTTGCAGGGATTTCGCCTGAGGATGTGGTTTTTGACTTATATTGCGGCGTGGGTACCATATCCCTGTTTCTTGCAAAATCTGCAAAGACAGTTTACGGAGTTGAAATTGTGCCGCAGGCAATACAGGATGCGTGGAAAAATGCGGCTATCAACAATATTAATAATGTTGATTTCAGAGTGGGAAAGGCTGAAGAAATTGTTCCCAAGATGTACGAAGAGGGCATCAACGCTGATGTTGTGGTTGTGGATCCGCCAAGAAAGGGATGCGATGACGTTTTATTAAACACCATTGTTTCTATGAGTCCAAAGCGCCTTGTTTACGTAAGCTGTGACAGTGCCACGCTTGCGCGTGACATTAATTTCCTTACTCAGCACGGATTTTATTTACAAAAGGTGCAACCGGTGGATATGTTCCCGAGAACGGTGCATGTGGAGACTGTGTGCCTCTTGAGCAACCGAAAACCTGACTCATATGTACACCTGAATCTGAAGATGGAAGACTACTACAGAATCAAGGAT